>NZ_CP038241.1:1500000-1750491 GCF_012222965.1 Allofrancisella inopinata
ACTTACTAGAGGTTATCTACTACTAAGGAACTGTTGAAAGCTTTCAACAGTTCCACTAAACCCTATCAAAAACTCTCCATACCTTATCAAATTTGCCATATATAAAGTAACACGCCTAATCTATATATTTACCTATGCAAATTATTAATAATGATTTAAAAACAGGAAAAACTTATGAAATTAAAAATGAAACTTATTTCGACTGCTATTCTAGCCCTAATAAGTATAGTTTCATATACTGAGGCATATGATATAGAAGGATTTGATAAAAGTAGAGGTATTGATCTTTCAGTATATGAAAATCATGTTGACGAGGGTAGCCAAAGTAATTCAATAACTCCTGTAAATCCAAGTGATAAATACGTTACTACCCAAGCTGCATTAGATGCTAAAGAAGCAGAGTTAACCAATGATCCGAAAATGCTCCAAATAAAAAACTCTATTAGAACTAGAGATAACGAAACTGTTGAGTCTGTCAAAGCTAAAGCTCCTAGCAACCCGGGAAATGTAAAGTTAGTTGAAAAGATAATCTCTGAAGAAAATTGGAATTACCTATTCCCTGATAGGGCTCCTGAATACAGCTATGAAAATTTCCTAAAAGCTGTAGCTAAGTTTCCAGCTTTCTGTGGTAGTTATAATGATGGCAGAGACGCTGAAGCAATATGTCGTAAATCACTAGCTACTATGTTTGTCCACTTTACTCAAGAAACTGGTGGACATAATACTCAATCTAGTATTCCTGAATGGCGTCAAGGTCTAGTTTTCTTACGTGAGTCTGGATTTACTGAAGAATCTAGAGATGGCTATAACCAAGAATGCAATCCAACAACATGGCAAGGTGAAACTTGGCCTTGTGGCAAATTCGAAGATGGCACATTCAAATCATACTTCGGTAGAGGTGCAAAACAACTAAGTAATAACTATAACTATGGTCCTTTCTCACAAGCAATGTTTGGTGATGTGAGAGTATTATTAGATAATCCAGAACTAGTTGCTGATACTTGGTTAAATTTAGCTTCTGCAGTATTCTTCTTTATTTACCCACAACCACCAAAGCCATCTATGCTACATGTAATTGATGGAACATGGGAGCCAAATGCTGCTGATAAAGCTAATGGCTTATTTCCAGGATTTGGTGTAACAACCCAGATCATCAATGGTGGTGTAGAATGTGGAAAAGGTATAGAGGCTCCTCAATCTAAAAACCGTATCAACTATTATGAAAACTTCGCTAAGTACCTTAAAGTAGATATGCCTGCAGATGAGGTTTTTAGTTGTAAAGCCATGAAACCTTTTAATGCTAGTGGTGCTGGAACTATTAACATTTACTGGGAAAAAGATGATAGTTGGGTAGCTGAAAACCCTAAAAATGAATCTTATACATGCAAACTAGTGGGTTACCAAACTCCATTTTCTGCACTTACGCCAGGAGATTACACTAAGTGTGTTAAACACTTCTTTCCTGACATAGTGATTAAATAATAAGACTATAGCTAAATCTTACTTACTGAAGATAGTATTTTTTATACTAACGCTTCTGAAAATACTCTTTAAAAAGCTCCTTATATTTAAGTAATTCTGCGTATGTAAGTAAAAATACACCATCGCCACCTTCACTAAAACTTAACCAAGTAAATGGAATATCTGGACACATCTCCATCAAAGCATACTGACTATTTCCAACCTCAACAATTAAAACCCCATTTTCAGTCATATACTGATCAGCCTCTAGGATAATTCTCTTAGCAAGATCTAAACCATCATCACCAGCTTCTAAAGCAAGCTTTGGCTCATAGTGATATTCTCTAGGCATACTTGCTAGATCCTCTCTATCTACATATGGTGGATTTGAAACTATTACATCAAACTTTTTACCTTGCAAATTATTAAATAAATCTGATTTTATAGCTTTTACTCTATCATTTAACTTATGCTTTGCAATATTATGTCTAGCTACCTCTAAAGCACCATCAGATATATCCACCAAAGTTATATCTGCTTTTTCAAAAACACCTGAACAAGCAATACCGATACAACCACTACCTGTACATAAATCAAGTACTTCACTAACCTCATCAACATCGTTTATCCACGGAGAAAAATCATTACGAATAAGTTCAGCTATAGGTGAACGAGGGATAATCACCCTTTCATCTATATCAAATTCCATATCAGCAAACCATGCTTTTTTAAGGATATATGGTAGTGGTTTACGCTTATATGCTCGCTGGTAAACATAATCTACAATTTTGCTTTTTTCTTCGGTAAGCAACTTTGCACTAATCATGTTACTATCAATGTCGTGAGATATATTTATTGCCGAAAGCACCAAGTGTACAGCTTCATCCCACACAGACTCTGAACCATGACCGAAATAAGCCTTTTGCAAAGTCATCTCTGAAATTGCCCAACGGATATAGTCTCTAATAGAGTGTAAATTTTCTAAAATATCCTTATGTTTTTCTCTGCTAAACATTAACTATCCTTTTTTCCAAGTTGTGCCTGTGGCTGTATCTTCTAATACGATACCTTGTTGTTGTAGCTGGGTTCTTATTTGATCAGCTGTTGTATAATCTTTATCTTTCTTAGCTTGTATACGCTTAGCTATTAACTCTTCTATTTGCTCGATATTCACATCTTCATCACTAGTATGTTTAAAATAATCTTCTACATTTGTAAATAAGATACCCAAAACATCACACAGTTTACGTAATAAAAAAGCATAGCCACTAGCTTTATATTTATTTATTGCCTTAAGGGTATTTATTTCTTTAGCTAATGAAAATAAAACCGCTAATGCTTCTGGGGTATTAAAATCATTATCCATGGCCTTTATAAACTTTTGCTCATACTCACAAGCGTCATCTGGCAAATTAACCTCTATAGGCTCAATATTTCTAAGAGCATTAAATAATCTCTCAACAGAAGCTTTAGCATTGTCTAAGTTTTCCTTTGAATAATTAATCTCACTTCTATAATTAGTCGAAGCTAAGAAATATCTAACAACTTCTGGATGATATTCTTGTAAAACGTCCACTATGGTAAAAAAGTTATTTAACGATTTAGACATTTTTTCAGCATTAACTTTAACCATACCAGAATGTAACCAGTAGTTAGCAAAAGTACATTCATTACAAGCTTCTGACTGAGCAATTTCATTTTCATGATGTGGAAATCTAAGATCAGAGCCACCTGCGTGGATATCAAAAGTCTTTCCTAAAAGTTTTTTTGACATCGCTGAACACTCTATATGCCATCCTGGGCGTCCTGCTCCCCATGGTGAATCCCAAGCTGGCTCACCCTCTTTAGCTGCCTTCCAAAGTACAAAATCGATAGGGTTTTCCTTTTCATCAGTAACCTCAACTCTAGCCCCTTGTTGCAAAGATTCTAGATTCTGCTTACTTAACTTACCATAATCAACAAATTTAGTTACACGATAAAATACATCCTTATTTGCTCCTTGGTAGGCATAGCCTTTTTCTATCAAGACTTCTATCATAGATACCATTTCAGGGATTGTTTCTGTAGCCCTAGGCTCACTAGTAGGGGTAAGGATATTAAGCCTACCAAAAACCTCATGCATAGCTTTTATATTTCTATTTACAAGCTCTACAGTTGACTCATTATTTTGCTTAGCACGAGTAATAATCTTATCATCAATATCTGTAATATTTCTTACTAAAGTTACATCAAACCCACGATATTTAAAGTACCTATTTATAACATCAAACGCAATGTAGGTTCTTGCATGACCAATATGGCAATCATCATATACTGTTACGCCACATGTATACATCTTGATTTTGTTAGGAGTAATTGGCTTAAACTTCTCTTTTTTACCAGATAGGGAATTATAGAAAATCATAAAATAAAAAATACTTTTATAAAAGTTACATTATAAGCTACTAGTATAACTAAATTTGAAGTTTTTTTAAAAAAATTCTCTGTATATAAAGGGTATATTGCAAGCTAGCGTCAGTTAGGTGGGTAGCAACAATGCAATTTAAGAGATTTTTTATTAGCACTACACTACGTTTCTATAGACTAGACCTAAATTAGAGTAAATATCATTTAAAGCTGTTATTTCATCACAATAAGTAGAGCAACCTGTATCTATATAAATCCTACTATTTGAATCACAACTATTATTGATATTACAAGATAAACCGTCTGGCATAGCATATATCTGGCCATTATCATCCCGGAGAATTTGGTAATCTTTTGTATTATCGATAGATATTATACTTAAAGTATTTGTACTAAAGTCATTAATTCGCAAATACTGATCCGTAAATATAAACAAGGCTTCAAATTTAGCTATTATTTTGTTAATGGTTTCGCCAGTGTAATCAACATGTTGACTACCATTAATTGCCTCACCAGCGTAATTATATTGGTAATACTGACTGCCATTAAAGATTATATAATACAAATCAGTATTATTTTTTCTAACTATAACTGGTGTGCCTTCTGAACTAATAGCAAGCTGTGTAGCGCTACTTAAACTATAATTAATAGGGTCATATGTCATAAAATTTTGCCCTTCTTGCACTAAAGGGTTTACAACATCTAAAGTAAATAAATTATCAGGCAAAGCTACTGTCACATTAGAGCTAAGTAAGTCACTAGTTGATCTAAAACTAGCTGGTGAGGTAGCTGTAAATACCTTGGAATTTGCATCGTAAGTGCTTGAATGTACATCTAAGTCATATACATCTTCTCCACCTTCTGACCTAATAACTTTTCTTAGTATCAAAGGTTTAGGAACATCAACACTAGAATCTTGAAACCATTTAGTAAGTACCGTACTTCCACTAACTATCCCACTACCACTAGGCATCACTATTTGTTGCCAACCTGCCAAATCAACTTGTGCTTGAGATGCATTATCCACTAAATTGTCTAAGGTTGTAGAAGATGTATAAGTTTTATCATTATCATAAACAGCTAAAAAAATATTCCAGTTGCCACTTTTAAGGTCCCATCCCACACTAAACTTATAATCACTTATAGATAAATCAGTTGGTACTGTAACACTAGAATCAGTACCGCTAGCTTTTATATCTAATTTGTTGCTATTTTTTTCAATATAACCTATATAAGCTCTTTTATTACTTACAATTTTACCACTATTATCTAACTTATAATTAATAACTAAAGAGTCTTTTATACTATCAGAGTTAACATAAGGCACATTTAAAGGATAAATATTATCACTATACTGAATCATAATATCACCAATTAAGCTATTAAATATAAGATTTTTAGTAGATTCGACAATGCCGTTATAAAAAAATTTGTAAGTAAGGTTACTACTTAACAAATATGGATCAGCCTGATATAGCTCTGCATTTATGTTTTCAAAAGAAAATCCTGGGATAGTAAAGTTATGAGTTGTAAAAAATCTAAAACTTCCTGCTGATTCATCTATCGATTCATCTAAGGTGTTTGCCACGTCGTTTGTTACAAAAATATCATCTATATATCCCTCATCAACATTTATGTTCTCCTCCTTACTCACCAAAGTATTTACTGCAAGTGCACTGATCCTAAAGTTATAAGCAAGAGCAGATATTATTACCATCAATACAAAAGCAAATATAAGGGCGGTTAGCAATGATGAACCCTTTAATTTTTTAGACTTTAGCATATAACTCCTACAGGACTACTACCTTACTAAATGTTTCACCATCAATTGTAAATGATATCTTTAATGCGGGGTAATCTGCCCTTTTAATATCCATATCGGTAGATACTGAACTCCAAGTAATATTACCATTACTTACAGTAGCATACTCTACTTGCAAATCTTTAACTCCTCGTACTAGCTCATATGTATTACCACTAGAATTATTAGTCTTTATGTACACATATAATGAATAAATATTATTACCGTTTGCATCTTGGTCTCCTGTAGCCTTAATATAAAGGATTTCTAAACGGTATATTCCAGCATAATCACCAGCGTAATATATACTATTAGGTGCAGACGCTAATTCGACCGTATTGGTATTACTATCTATACTTGATACTTTAGTTAAGTTAATATCGCTTTTATTACATAAAGCCATGTACACACCTACGGATACATTGTCCAAAGAGTCAAGTTTTAATATTGTTGACAAAATGTTAGTATCTTTAAGTTTAGTATAGCTGTCTTCTTTTTTGACCATTATATAGTTAGTTCCTGGCTGATAACAGTTACTAGTGCAGCTACTTCTTAAAGAAGATTTAATATTGTTACTATCTAATGGTAAAGGGCCTACACGCAATCCCGAATTTCCTAAAAAAAAACTATCTAAAGAGTCCCCTGTTTTATCATAATAAGTTTGACTACTATAACCAAACTTGCATGCAAAGCCAGTATTTTTGATGAAATCATACAAAGTCTTTTTAATAGTTAACTCTTTGACTTCAATAGATAGTTTATCTTTGAAAGAGTTATATTTAGTCTTTGCTGTGTAATAAATAGTTATAACCATAGAAAAAATTATCATAGCAATTACTGTAGAAACTAATAATTCTACTAACGTCAACCCCTTTCTTAACCTTGCTAAGTTTTTCCTAGCATACATTTAATAGATCCTTTTTTCTTCACTCTACTTTAATCTTATTTTGCCTAACTACTTAAACAAGCTCCTATATAATCACCATGACCAAGATGTGCATTTAAAGCAGGAGTTGGTATTGTTAAAGTTTTTTGAGCTTTAGTACCAGGTTTATGGCATATAACTACCTTTGAACTACCATTTGAACTACCATCATTCTCAACTTCATTTAATTTGAATAATCTTTTAGTTACACTAATATTATAATTAGAATTGGTTCCTGTAAAAGTTAGAATACTATCACTTTCTCCGCTATTAGCAAAACCCATCTCTCCAGAGGCACTATCATCAAATGTCCCTGTGATAAAAAAATGGTTAATCCTATCATCTAGCTCACTGTTTAGCTTAACCTTTTTCTCAGCCAAAATAGACCCTGATAAAAGATTACCTATAGCGTAGAATATCGCAAATAACAAAAATATAACTAATGCTGATGTTATTAATACTTCCAATAATGAAAAACCTTTTTTCCTAATCATACTTTTCATCTTTCAATAATCTTTTTCTTAACACTTAGTTAGTAGCAATAAATTCATATAGGTCATCAACCATAAAATAGTAACTTAATATATGAAATGTAAATTTTAATTATACATTACAATTTTTAAAAATAAATAAAAATAAATATTCTGGTGTTATACACTTTAAGTATGAAAAAGTTAGCCAGTAATTATTAACTGGAGTTACGGACTTTTGGGAAAAAGTTAAAGCGAAAAAGTTTTCTATGTGTTAATTTATAATTACATCAACTATGTTATGTTCTAAAAATGAAACAACGTGAATTAGCCAATCTATATACTGAATATTTATTATGTCAAAACTCCCAAGCAAGTGCGACAATGTGTTCAAGTATGTTAGATGAACTAGTAAAGCATGATAGTTTTTCTCGGATGTTAAAAGTTGGTAGTTATGAAAGTAAATATGTCTGGTTAAAAGGTAAAAGTATTTTAAACGCCTACAAAGATAAGCCAAAGATATTATCTATAGACAATACAATAAGTCCTAAATCTGATAGTATGGTCAATGAGGTAGTAAACTGGTTTTATGATCATTCTGTAGGTAGAGCAGTTAAAGGCATCAATCTTATTAGTGCTTTAATCCACGTTGGAGATGCTAATATTCCTGTAGGCTTTGAAGTACAAACTAAGGAAAACTTTGTAGTAGAAAAAGATAAAGCAGGTATGGAGCGCTTAAAGCGTAAAGCACGCTACACAATTAATGAACTGGCAAGAAAACTGATATTGAAAATTATTAAGAATTTCTCTAGTTTTGATTATATAGTAGCTGATAGATATTTTGCTTCTAAAACTAATTTGAAATTCTTTAACAAACATAAACTCTCGTATGTAATAGGTATAGCAAATAATCGTTTAGTTGCTAAGAGTAAAGCTAATGCTCTTGCTGGTAACTACTGTAGGTTAGATGAATTAGGATTGCTAGAAAATGAGGCTATGAAAATTTATTTAAAAGATATAAAATATAGTCTTGTGGTTACTCGCCAAGTCTTCAAAAACGGGGACAATTCAACAGGTGAGATTTATTTAATTACTAATGATCTAAACCTAGAGAGTAACCACATAGAAGATATCTATCAAAAAAGATGGAATATAGAAGTTTATCATCGAAGTATAAAACAAAACGCTAGTCTTGCTAAATCACCTACATCTGTAATTACTACTCAGCTTAACCATATAGGTTTATCTATAGGTGCATTTATTGAACTTGAAAAACTAAAACTTGCTTCAAATAAAAATCACTATGCGTTGAAAAGGAAAATGTTAATCGCCGCCAATCAAGCGAGTCATAGGGAAATTATAAAAATGAAAAAAATACTCAAAATGACTGCTTAAATTTAAAAGTCCGTAACTCCAGTTATTAATGATAAGTAGTACACCTATCATGAGACTAATAATTAAGCAAAATGATGCTACATTTTACTCAAAAGAGTTAATAGTCTTAACAGATAAATCTATAAAGCCAGCTTATACTTTTCATATTCAGCTGTAATTGAGCCTTCTGGTTTTGAAGTTACTAAACTAAAGGTAACTATACAAATACAACTAAGCGCAAACGCAGGGACCATCTCATAAATCTCAAACCATCCCCCAAAAGTTTTAAACAGTGGCCATATCAAAACCATAAACGCCCCTGAAATAATCCCAGCTATAGCACCATACTTATTCATTCTTGACCAAAATAATGAAAATATTACTACAGCGCCAAAAGAACTACCTAAGCCAGCCCAAGCATAGCTAACTAGATTTAATATACTACTCTCTGGATTATAAGAGATAATAATCGCTAATATAGTTACCGCTAAAACAGTCAATCTACTTACATTCAGCTGCTCGGTATGCGAGGCTTTTTTCCTAAAAAATTTAGCATACACATCCACAGAAAAAGCACTAGATAAAGACAATAATTGAGCCGAAGCAGTACTCATAACAGCTGAAAGCACTGCTGCGAGTAAGACCCCTTCTATCCAAGGATTAAAAAACACCGCTGATAACCTAAGAAAAACTGATTCTGGGTTTATTTTTTCTGCTTGATAATAAGCAGCTCCTAATACACCAATACAAGCAGCGCCTACGAGTGCAGCTATCATCCATGACATACATATCCACATTGCTTTAGAAGTTTTATTTGGGTCTTTTATAGCCATAAACCTAACAATAATATGTGGTTGACCAAAATATCCTAAACCCCAAGCTAATAGAGATACTATTGTAATAATAGGAACACCAGCAGTAATATCATAAAATCCAGATATATTTATATTTGAAAGAGCACTCATAATATCTGCTTCACCAAAATTACTAAATACAACTATTGGTACCACTAAAAGAGCAAATAGCATTAAAGTTCCTTGAAAAAAATCTATCCAAGATATAGCCAAAAAACCGCCCACGCATGTATAAACAAACATTATTGAAGCAGTAAGAAGCAAAGCCTGATGGTATGAAATACCAAACATAGAGCCAAACAATACTCCTCCGGATACAAAACCTGCTCCAACGTAAATCGTGAAAAACATTACTATAACTATAGCTGTAACAGAACGAAGTATTCCTTTATCATCATGAAACCTATTTTCGAAATAAGCAGGTATTGTAATCGAATCTTTTACTATTTCAGTGTATATCCTTAATCTTTTAGCTATAACACCCCAATTTATAAAAGCTCCTATAGTTAATCCTAAAGGTAACCATATTTGGTTAAAACCATACATCATAAAAGCACCAGGTAAAGCTAATAATAGCCAAGAGCCCATATCAGAAGCACCAGCTCCCAATGCTGCTATCGGGGCGCTTAAGGATCTACCTCCAAGCATATAATCAGAAACTTTTTTTGTTTGAAAATACGAATAAATACCTATAGCAAATATAATAACTATGTAAACAATAAAAGTTACCCAAAGTATTTGTGTATTATTCATCAAGAGCCTCTAATTAATTATCATACCTGGTTAAAAATTAACATTTTAGAAGGCTTTTGGGAACCCAATCTAGTAAAATTTACACCATATAATGCCCAAACTGGTTTTACTAAAAATAAAAATAAAAAAGAAACAAAAAAATATTAAGACATGAACTTCTCAACACCGTCTTTAAAGTCAAAACTGTGTTCAGCTGTTATATGGCGCACTGTTCTTGTTGTTGAGCGCATAACTACGCTATGAGTTACAGCAAATGAGCCTCTGCGAGAACTGTTTATTCTCTTAACACCTTTCAGCATATTACCATCCGTAACTCCTGTTGCAGCAAATATAATATTTCCTGACGCCAAATCATCTATATCATACTTTTTATTAAGGTCTGTTATACCCCATTTATAAGCTCTTCTAATTTCTTCATCATTATTAAATACTAACCGTGCTTGCATCTGCCCACCCAGGCATTTCAAGGCTGCAGCTGCTAAAACTCCTTCTGGAGCTCCACCTGTACCTATATATACGTCTATTCCAGATCCTTCCGTAGCTGTTGAAATAACTGCTGAAACATCACCATCATCTATCAATATAACCCTAGCTCCACACGCTCTTGCTTCTTTAATAATATCAGCATGCCTTGGCCTATCCATAGTACAAACAACCAACGCTGATAAATGAACGCCTTTATATTCTGCTATCCGTTTAAGATTTTCTGTAACAGAATCATCTAAATCTACTATCCCTTTAGGAGCTGTTATACCTCCAACTGCTATTTTTTGCATGTATACATCAGGAGCATTCAAAAAACCTCCTTCATCAGCCATAGCTAAAACTGTAAGAGCATTTGGCCCACCTTTTGACGTGATAGTTGTCCCTTCTAGGGGGTCTAGAGCTATATCCACCTTTGGTCCACCTCTACCTACCTTTTCACCTATGTATAGCATAGGCGCCTCATCTAGCTCTCCTTCACCGATAACAACTGTACCATCAACATCTACTTCATTAAGGGCGTTTCTCATAGCATCAACAGCAGCTTGATCTGCTGCTATTTTATCTCCTCTACCCATTTGACTCCATGATGCTAAAGCTGCCAACTCTGTTACTCTAACCGCCTCAAGAGCTACTTTTCTATTCATTTACAGATCCTTTTTTAATTATTTTACAGTTACAACTCACTCAAAATAGGAGATATAAAATTTTCTATATTTTTCTTCAAATCAGTTAGTTTACCATGAAAAAAATGTCCAACTTGATTCATTTTGAGCATCACAAGATCAGACTTCACCTTATTAATAGCAAAATCAAAAACGGATTTTGGATTAACAACGTCATCGTCTACTCCTTGAACTAAAAACCAAGGTAAATTTGGTTCTGGATATTTTGACAAATTAAATCTATCTACAGCTGGAGCTATCGTAATTAAAGATACTACATTATCTAGTTTGCTTACGCCCTTGTATGCTATAGCTCCACCAAAAGAAAAACCACATAAAATTATTTTTTTAACATTTGTATTTTGCTCTATCCACTTACAAACCACAAGCAAATCTTCAAGTTCGCCTAAACCCTCACCATATTCACCCTGGCTATCCCCTACACCTCTGTAGTTAAACCTATATGATTCTATTTTAAAAGTTTTCATGGCTCTAGAGATGGTAGTAACTACTTTGTTATGCATACTACCTTGGTATAAGGGATGAGGATGACATATAACCGCTACAATATCCTCTCTAGCCTCTTTGACTTTATCATGAGCTACTTCTATACGGCCTTGTTTACCCTCAATAAAAAATGTATTCATAAGTCTATCTATAATTGAGATGTCAGATCACAATCCTCTAATTTTATCAGTTTTGTCTTTTTAATAAACTTATATGCTAAATATAATACCACAAATGCTATAAATCCAATGTAGGTCGAAAAAAACTCTATACTAACTCCAAGCCAGCTCTTACTAGGGTTTATAAAGATATTTATACCTTGCCCAAGGATAATTGTACTTACAAGAGCTAAGGCAATCAAAGGTGCCCACGGGAAAAACTTCGCCACAAAAGGTAAATCCTTTAAGCTTTTACCTTGTTTTATATATGCTCTTCTAAACCTATAATGACTAATTGCTATACTAAACCATGCCAAAAAACCAGCAAGACTAGAAATATTTACTAACCAATTAAATATACCCTTACTTCCCACGAAGTACACTAAAAAAAATGAACTACCTATCAAAGATGTAGCAAGTAACGCCATCATTGGCGTACCTTTAGAATTAGTAATTGCAAAGGTTCTAGGAGCATGGTTGATCTTACCCAAATGCCATAAAACTCTAGTAGCACTATACATACTAGAATTACAAGCTGATAATATCGCCGTTAAAATCACAACATTCATTATAGTAGCTGCTGATGATAACCCAACAGCTTTAAAAACTATAGTAAATGGACTCATAGAAATATCACTATGAGACTCATTAGCTACACTTACTAGATTAGGATCATTATACGGGATCAAGAAACTAATAATTATCACCGCAAAAATATAAAAGATAACCAAACGCCAAAATGTTTGTTTTATTGCCTTAGGCACAGAAGTTTTAGGATCTTTTGCCTCTCCTGCTGTTACACCGACAAGCTCACTACCCTGAAAAGAAAAACCTGCTATCATAAACACAGCCATAAATCCAAAAAAGCCGTTATGAAAAGGAGCGTCTCCTATATGCCAATTATTAAAACCAACATTTGTATGATTTCCAACTAAACCAAATATTGATAATCCTCCAACAATGATAAATATAATAACAGTAGACACCTTTATAAAAGAAAACCAATATTCAACTTCACCATACACTCTCACTGAAAACAAATTTAAGCAAAAAACAATTAAGAAAAAAAAGGAACTCCATAACAATATAGAAGTATCAGGAAACCAATATTGAATAATTATTGCTGCAGCAATAACCTCTGTAGCAACAGTAATTGCCCAATTAAACCAATAGCTCCAACCTGTACTAAACCCAAGTGCAGGATCCACGTATTTTGTAGTATACTCACAAAAAGTACCTGCAACTGGATTATAAGCTGCCATCTCACCCAAACTTGCCATTAAAAAATATACCATAATCGCTATTATGGTATATGCTAAAACAGTTCCACCAGGTCCGGCATCAGCTATAGCTCCACCTAAAGCTAAAAATAATCCCGTACCAAGGCAGCCACCTAAGGCTATCATTGACATATGACGGCTTTGTAAATTACGACTAAGACTTTCTGACATTTATATTTTTCTCCTTAAACTACATATGTAGCTTTTAAGCTTTATTACAAAAATAAAACTATAAAATTTACTTGCCCTATTTAGGCATCAGTTTGTAAGGGAATTATTAGGTAAAAATAACATGAGAAAAGAAAGCAAGGTTGAAAGTTTTTACCTTCTTTCTAAATATTCCAAACCTCTGCCATAAAAATAAAACCTAAATCCATCCTATACACTCATTTTTTATTTACTAACTTCATTATGTCTATTAACACTCAATAAATCAATTATATTTTTTGTTTAAAGGTTAATTTACAGCCATGAAGAAACTCCCACATAAAAGAATTTGTAAATCGCATATTGTAAAAACTTATACCCTGTCATTTGGCATCCGTCTTTCTGTCCCCTGAACGATATATAATCCAATATACCACCCATGTGCATATATAGACAAATATCCCACAAAACACCACATCACTAAAGAAATGCCCACCTTGTGCGATTCTCATTAAACCTAACCCCCCACCAGCAAATACTGCTGCAGCAAATACTAAGGCTTTCTTTTTCCTAGAAACTAACAAAGGCATAAAGGCAAATAGCCAAAAACCCATCGAAGCATCACCACAAACAAAAGAACAGTTTTTATTACATTGTGAAGATATTACAAACGGTTTTTGAAAAACCTTATCACCGTTAAACTCTTGCACCATTTCAGGCCTGGGCCTGCCCCAATGATCTTTGAATATATAATTAACAACCAAACCAGGGCCAACCCATAAACAAACAACTATAAAGAATACTTCTTTTCTATACTTAACTTGCAAAGCCTTAATAAATAAAGAGCCAAGCAGAAATAAAATTACTACAACAGAAAAAATAATAGGAAAAAATCTAGCAAAAAGATGCAAAAATCCTAAAAAACCGTCATACCTACCGATAAACTCTTGTGTTGAGTAATTATAAAAATAGCCAGCTATAGTTATATCTAAGTTAGGGAAAATTAAAAAAAACACCCAAGCAATAAAACAGACAACAACACCTAACGCTATATGAAATCTTATCAAAACAGCTCCTTAACAATCTCGATTTTATAAGTTTACTTACACATAAACCAAAGACTCTAACATTTTTAAGCTTTTTTTTGCTAGAATACTTATTAGTTTAATTTATTATTTTAGTTTTTAATTTTATACAAAAATATGACAGATAGTAAGCTTAAAAAAACAAATCATGCGACTGGACGGCTTAAAATAACCCTTATAGTCATTCTAACTGCCACTGTAATATATTTATTTATAGCACTTTTTAGTTACAATATAAATGACCCGGGTTGGAGTAGTGTCTCTTCAGAGCCTTATATTAAAAACTACGCTGGTCCAGTAGGTGCATACGTTGCTAGTATTATTTTATCAATATTTGGTATTATTGGTTTCATACTACCATTTTTACTTATTGATTGCATTAGGATCCTTCTGTTAAAAAAACCTAGTCAAATTCCTAATTACATCATGGCTGTGATAAAAGCATTGGGAATAATCGCATTTATACTAGCCTGCGATGGGCTTGCTGAATTATACTTAGGCTTTGCTAACTACTGGATGCCTCAACGCTCTGGTGGAATCATCGGCTACGAAGTTGTTAAGTTTACAACTAAGTACCTAGGTACAGTTGGTGGAGCATTTGCTCTACTAATTACACTCTTTGTAGGGCTAACACTTTATTGTGGAACCACATGGATTCATTTGACTAAAACTATAATCCTCTCTTTAACAAAAGGTATTAGGTATATTACTAAACCTAGATCTAATAATTATAAAATATCAGATCCAAGTGATTTTAACGAATTTAATACACAACAAACAAAACCTCTAGCTAAAGATCAAAACCAAATATCTTCTTTAGAAATAAAAAACTCTACAAACTCCAAAGAAGATGTCTTTAGAGAAATTCTAAGCAATAAAAAAGCCCCAGATGAACTTACATTTATAGATAAAAAAAACGAAATAGAAATTAATACTATAGAACAACCTGTAAAAAAAACATCTCTCTCAACAACAGTACAAAGCTCAAACTCAGCGAAAGCGAATACTGCTCTTAAGAAAAATGGTCTACCATCTCTTGATTTACTTATAGAACCTGAGAAGAAAAAAACCGTAGTCTCGCAAGAGGAGCTTAAGCAAACATCTTCTTTACTTGAGCAAACCCTCAATGATTTTAATATTAGTGCAAAAGTTATCGCAGCATACCCAGGACCTGTAATTACTAGATATGAAATTGATTTAGCTAGAGGTACTAAAGTTAGTAAACTTACAAATATTTCTCAAGATTTAGCTAGAGCTTTATCAACTACCGCTGTGCGTGTTGTAGAGGTGATCCCAGGCAAACCATATGTTGGTTTAGAGCTACCAAACTCCTATCGCCAAATGGTACGTATAAAAGAAGTATTATCAGCTCCTGAGTTTATCAAATCAAAAGCTCCTACCTTAATGGGAATAGGTGTAGATATTTCTGGTAAGCCTACATTTGCTGAGCTTGCAAAAATGCCTCATTTACTAGTTGCTGGTACTACAGGATCTGGTAAATCTGTAGGTGTTAATGCCATGATTCTTAGTATGCTTTATAAATGTTCCCCTGATGAGCTAAAATTCATTATGATTGACCCTAAAATGTTAGAGCTTTCTATCTATGATGGCATACCTCACTTATTAACCCCTGTAGTTACAGATATGACAGAAGCTGCTAACTCACTACGCTGGTGTGTCAAGGAAATGGAGCGCCGTTACGCTCTTATGTCAGCTGCTGGAGTACGTAATATAGCTCTTTTAAATGACAAAATAGAGCAAGCTGAAAAAGCAGGACGCCCATTAAAAGATACTATGTTCATAAAGATGAATCCAGAAAGAGCACACGAAGCGCCCACTTTAACAAAAATGCCATATATAGTGGTAGTTGCAGATGAGTTTGCGGATATGATTATGGTTGTTGGTAAAAAAGTCGAAGAGCTAATAGCAAGACTTGCACAAAAAGCTCGTGCTGCTGGGATACACATAATTTTAGCGACTCAAAGACCTTCTGTAGATGTAGTAACTGGTCTTATAAAAGCAAACATTCCTACTAGAATGTCATTTCAGGTTTCCTCAAGAATTGACTCTAGAACTATTTTAGATCAACAAGGAGCAGAGCAACTATTAGGTCAAGGTGATATGTTATATCTAAAACCAGGGTTTGGTGCCCCTATGCGTATTCATGGTGCTTTTGTGGATGATAATGAAGTCCATAAAGTTGTTGACGCTTGGAAAGAGTATGGTGCCCCAGAATATATTGAAAGTATACTAGAATCTACCGAAGACAGTAACGATGGAGCTTCAAACTCTAATGGAGAAAGTGAAGATCCTCTGTATAATGAAGCTGTTGAAATAGTTATTAAAACTCAAAAAGCTTCTATATCTGCAGTACAACGTAAGCTCAAAATTGGCTATAACCGCTCAGCAAGACTTATGGAAGAGATGGAAGAAAACGGTATAGTATCAGAAATGAATTCAAATGGTATGCGTGAAGTACTTATAAAGAGAGAAAATTAATGAGAAAAGCCATTTTATACATATTGTTAATACTAATCACTAGCACTTGCTTTGCTAAATCTGATTCTACTAGCTTGATTGATAAGCTAAACGATATAGACTCAATGACAGCAAATTTTACACAAAAGCTAATTGATGGACAAAGCAATAATAATATTAGCTCAAAAGGCTTTATGCTCTTAAAAAAACCTCACTTTTTCAAATGGGTAACACAGTCTCCCAATAAACAAGAAATTGTATCAAATGGTAAAAAACTTTGGATTTATGATAGCGACCTTGAGCAACTAATTGTTAAAAAGGTATCTGATAATATTGCTCAATTTCCTTATTTGATATTACTAGCAGACAATACTGAGAATATTGGTGAAATGTTTAATATATATAAAAAAAATAATAATACTTATATCTTAAAGCCAAAAAATGAGGAAATGATAAATAGCTTAACTATAAAATTTACCGATGAAAATCAGCTAGATTATTTAGACATTTCAACATCTTTGCAGCAATACACTCAAATAAATTTTAGTAACACGAAAACAAATATATCTAGCATAAACACCGATGACTTCAACTTCGTACCTCCCAAAGGTACCGATATAATTGACGAAACTTAATTACCTCAACCAGCTTTTTCTCTTTAAATACCCAAGCAAATTGCTATAAAACAACTTGGAAATTAGCAAATAATATCTTATGGTTTAGTTTAGTTACCAAGTTAAAATCCTAACAAAAGTTAAGGTGGTAGTGAGATGGAAGAGTTTGAATATATACAAAAAGCTATTGAGATTCTTTATATGCAAGATGATCTACTAGCTGTTATTTCCCTTACAAAGTTCCGCGGTGAAGAAGACATATATAACAAAGCTAAAGAAAACCTAAAAGAATTCACCGAAGCACTAAAAGAAAAAGACGACATAATAATAGGACAAGACTCATCTACTGTTACTTTAGCACAAATTATCCGCGCTCTTGAGGATCCTAATAAAAAAAATCGAGCACTTGCAATAATACAAGCGCATCATGAAATAATCGTTGAGGAAATTTATCGTAAATATTGCTTAGCAAAACAAAAAAATAGTTCTCTTACTTCAATGGAAAACTCTATTAAAAGTATAAATATCTTCCACTTAGCACGCAATTTAATACTTTCATCCTATGGAAGCGATGTACTTGCCAATTTAGCCACATCACTACATGAAATAGCTAAAGATGAAGACCAAGGTTATATCTTCGCATTTAAATGTCTTAACACTTCAGAGAATGCTACTTTTTATTTATTCGATTTGCTTATACCTACAGAAGTTACTAGTACACTAGAAAAAAATCAAGATTCTTTCTTTAACAGAATTGAACGAGATTACTCAAATTTCAGTAAAAAAATCTCCAAAGACCTGCCCCAAATAACACTTGAATCAAACTTTCACTACCAAATACTTTACTATATTCTTTGCTACTTTAAAGATAATCGCAGCTATAAATTTGCCTACGATAAAATTAAAGAGTCAAATAAAGCTCCTGAAATTTATTACATAATTGATAAAGACATTTATAAAAAACTACCAAAAAAAATTGAAAAGGACAATATTTCCTCCAAGCTCAACTCAGTACTAGCGAACGCTGAAAGCATACAGAATAAAACAAATAGTTACTTTAAAGAGATAGAAAAAATCAAGAATAAAGCTTTGCGACTAAAGGAACAAAAAAAGAATAAAGTTAACGTACCTCTTAAACAATCGATTATATTAATGACAATAAGCCTAACTGTAGCTATGGTACAAGAGTTAAGTGAACGCTTATCAAATTTAGATTCCACAGTAGCAAAGACCCTAAAGATACCTAAAAAACATGAGGTAAATGCTGATAAATTACCACGGTTTATTAAATGGAAAAAAGCCCTTGATGAATTCATAACATCGCTTGATAACCAAACTGATAACTTCCTATATCTTATTTATTATAAATTAATATCTGCTATTTTAAGTGAATATGATAAAACTTCTAAATTATATGATGCCATATTTACCAACACACCATTTGACGACACAACTATTCGCACAATAGTTACAGAGAAATCAAAGTTAATAACAAATATACAAAAAAACCCCCTTATGCTTATGGATAGTATCTGTAGTGAACAAAATCTTGACATCGAGACCCAAGATGTTATAGCAAATTTTTTTAAAGACGCTAATAGCTCACTTGTTCCCATTACTCAAAACTGTATAGAAGAGTTTTGTTGTATTATACCTAATGCACACATGAGACAACAGTACCAAGAAATTGCTAAACGGACAAACAAACATCCTCTTTACCCTTTAATTACTATATATTGTGAATGGTACAAATTAAGAGCTTTTATAAATTTTTTCGAAAATTTTGGCAATAATCTTTCTAGTTATTACATCGGGATAGAAAGTGTTAAGGGTGCTGATTTTGAGATTTTATACACAGATTTCATCTACCTAAATTACATTTTCAGCTCTATTTATGATGAGCTAGACCAATCAACCCAGAGTATGGTTTTAAAATTTCTCTCCATCTTCTCTATAAAACCTGAAAATCCAAATCACCATATAGGATTCAAAAGGCTCGCTGTCATAGAAAGTTTAATTTTTACATCTGAAGAATTTGACGTTTCAAAACTGGAGAACTATTTTACTACTAAAAAAAATGTCAAAATTAGTTCTAAATGTATACTTTTTATCCGCTCTCTAACCGAAAGAAAAAATGGGGTTTCCCTTATTGAAAGCAATCGAAACAATCAGGTTTTAGCTTATAAAAAAGATAATAAAATTCTATTTAAACTAACATTATCTCATAATGAATACAACGAAATAAAAGAAGAGCTTCAACAATTACAGGAGTTAGGAGATCAAACAGCAGTTATAGCACTTGCAGCAATTATATTCATGAAGAAATATTTTGATATTTTTTTAATAGATACTGATTTACCGAAAGTAAAGTTTAAAGGTTTTTATACTAATGAAATATTTCAAGCCTTTCGTCAAGTTAAATTAAAAAGTGACCCGGTTAGCTCTTTTATAGACTTAAAAGAAAACTGTACAGATTTAGAATACTTAATGTTTGATTTATCTAAATATACAAGAAAATCAGCGAAGAAAAAATCACCTAAGGCTACAGAAAACAAAAAAATCCAAGCTACTAACTACATCTTAGAAAAATGTGACTTCTATAAAAGGTATTTTCTTGAATCAGGTTCAAAATTGGATAGGTTAGAATTAAATGTATTAGAAGATTTTATAATGAACATTAAAAAACTTTTAGAAGATAAAGATATCACTAAAGCTACTGTAAGAGAATCTAAGTGTAAAGCTAATTTAAAAAAAGCTGTTACTGTTTTTAGTGAACTGTATTCTAAGCTAACCCATATCGACCAATGCTATTTCTCTCAATACACTGTTACAAGCTTAAAACCATTTAAACCCAACGATATGTTCATGGACAATATGGCTTATTATCTATCAAAAACATTTGTCCGCAACGAAGAATCTTCTTTGACTCGGCACCAAAACTTAAGCCCTTCTAATATACCAGAAAGCTTTAACAAAGAAGAGTCTAAAACTGCTTTGGAAGTAGCAAATATAGGAACTTCTTTACACAAATTTAGCTATGAAAATGACCAAAAAGTGTTAGGTGCATTTTACGATAAAGAAATTAAACAAGAAGTCATTCCTCATAATATAGATAATAGGTTTTACGTGTTTCTTAGAATTTTAGCTGAAATGAGTGAGTACTATATGGATGCAATTATAAACATTTTTGGGGAAAGTTTTGAAAAGAAAGACCCTGATAAATATGAAAAATTCTTAGATAAACTTATTATAGACTTTCAACTAGCTATCAATACAGATTTCAAAACCACAAAACTAGATAAGATTATCAAAGAGTTTAAAATAAGTATGCGAGAACTTAATATTTATATCGAGTTTACACTAAAAACTCAAGAATCTAAAGGTTTTGAGCATAATAATAGTTTAGATCTCTCTAAACTCGAGACATTTATTTCAAGCAGTCTATCTCGGTTAAAAATTGGATCTTTTGATAAAATCAAATTCTATACTAACTCATATAAGGAATTTGGCTTAATCGACAAGTTTACTAGAACTACTAATGAGCTTGATAAAATATATTCTTTTATGAAAGAAAATAAGAATTTTATAATTATATCACACTCAGATCTTTTAACTATCTATGAGTTAAGAAATGAAGAAGCTTTAACAAACTACCTAAATATTCTTGACACTGAAGAAAAACAAATATTAAATCGTATACTTTTTGATCCGTCTACTACATCTTACGACCTCAGTAGTTTTAGAAGTTCTACTGACAGGTATCATGAGTATCTCTCAAATAATATTATACTTCCTGATTACAATGTTGACTCTATTGTACTACCCTGTGGTTTACTTAACTATGAATATGAGCAAATCATCACTATAATCTGCCAGGACATACTTGAAAATAGTAATCATTATAAAGGAGTTCTTAACTTTAAATGGTGGCACCTAACTCTTATAGGAGAGGTAATTGATTATCTTTATACCACAAGTCATTTAGCGAAGGGAATTAAAGAAATCCAAAAAATATTAAATGATGAAAATGAACCAGACCTACAAAGAAAAATCGATAAAATTATAGAAGTTGCAGACACCCGCCTTAAAAAAAATAATAAACGGCAAGATGATGTACATAACGTTTACGTATTTTTAGCTCGAGACTTATCCAATTATATTTCAAAACAAAAACAAATTTCCAAGAGCAAACCAGATATCAAATTTGACTTTTTAAATAAAAGGAGCCGTAGTTTCCACTACAAGTATGACTCTAGCAATTTAGGACACAGCCCTCATATGAGTAATCAAAGAGGACCTGTAGAAGAAATTGATATAAATCATCCTCAAGTTAAGGAGATTAGTAAAAATTTAGCTCCATTATATTTACTAGACGATGAAATGCGAAGCAGTGTTGCACTAGAAATAGTAAGCGACGTCAATAGCCATGATATAGAACGTGCTTCCTTAGTTTCTAGTGGTTTTATTGATGTCTGTATAGGTAAAAGGCATTTATCAGGACAGATTAACTTAAATCCTGCAGAAAAATTTTATATTAAACCCTGCCGTTGTGTAACAAAAGATGAGCTTGAAGGCCCTATAGTGCCCAATATCTTAAAACTTATCAGAAGTTTAGGAGCATTCAGCAATAACTTAATCCTATTACCAATAAGTTTTAGCAATTGGCATTTTATACTTTTAATCATTGATACCAAACATCGTACGCTTTATTTTTTTGACTCCTATGGCGATCAGCGGGTTGATTGGATAAAAGGTATTACCAAAAATATTCCTGAATTAAGAAATTATTTTTTAACTCCCCTTACAGACAATTTTCAACGAAATAATGACTGTGGCTTTTTAGTACTTAGCCTCATCGACTATATCTACATGCACAATAATCTTAATATTAATATGCTTAACATATATAATGCTATGAAAGAAAATTACGACAGCAATTTTTTAAGACAGTACTTTTGCAGTTTTGCCGGAGAACCTTTTGCAAATAGTAGTGACTTTCTTAATTTTTTTGAGAGTAATCAAATGTATGAATCTAATAAAAAATATGCGGAATCTTATTAATAAGTGTTTAAGCTGATAATTAATTTTAAAAGTATCTTTTTTTCTGTTACCAATAAACTCCTTTGTGATAAATGCACCAATTTATGTTGAAATTAGTATAACTTGATACATTTAAATTTAACCATCTAAAAAGCTTAGTTTCTTTTTAGACTCTCTTTTAAAAATATTTCTATGTTTTAAGATTTCTTTTTTTTGAGATTCTGACTTCTGAGGATTTTTTTTATCAAACTCCTGCAAAAAGTTATCAATCTCACTAACATAAGCTCTATTTTTCTTATTATCAAACAAATGCGCTAATCGCAATATAAGTTTCATCATGTTATAGAACCTCTCTTTATACTATTACATTTTTCTTGTGGCTTACTGATAATTATACTAAACTAGACACCAAAGTCACTTATAAACATAAGCTTTTAAGTATTAAGCGCATGCGGTTAAGTCAAAAACCTAGAATTATTGGAATATTCTTAATGTTTCTAAGCGTTACTATGCTTAGCCCCATTATAATAGATTATATATATTCTGAGCATAACTCATTTCCTTTTTTAATAAGTTTTACAATTACTTTTTCAGCTGGGTTTATACTGTGGCTTATAGGTAGAAATTCTAGCAAAAAACTTTCTAACCGAGATGGTTTTATTATCGTTGCGCTAGTATGGATTATTGTTACTATGTTTGGAGCAATCCCCTATATGACTTTTCCTGGTTTGAGCCTATCCTTTAGCCATGCTGTATTTGAGTCAACATCTGGGTTTACTACAACCGGTGGCACAGTCATAAGTGGTTTGGATAAGTTACCTCATAGCATTTTATTTTACCGTCAACAAACAGAGTTTTTTGGTGGTATGGGTATTATCGTTTTATCTGTAGCTATCCTGCCTTTACTTGGAGTTGGCGGTATGCAACTTTACAAAGCTGAAATAGCTGGACAATGGAAAGATGAAAAGCTAACACCAAAAATTTCTAGTACAGCTAAGGCACTTTGGATGGTTTATTTGCTATTTACATTTTTATGCTTTATCTCTTATATAATTGTTGGAATGGATCCTTTTAACGCAATATGCTATACGTTTTCCACAGTATCAACTGGCGGTTTTGCTCCCAGTGATGCCAGTATGACTGACAAATCTACCGGGGTTCTGATTGTTTGTGGTATATTTTTATTTCTAGGTGCTACAAGTTTTAAAGCCCACTATATAGCTTTATCAAAACTAAGCCTTAAGCATTATTTCAAGAACATAGAGTTTAAAGCATATTGCTACTTTTTGTTTTTTTGTTCATTTGTTATAGCTATCACCATGATAGCTTATACAGATGATTTAACAAAGATCCCTAGAATTATAACTGATAGTATATTCCAAGTAATAACTATAAGTTCTAGTGCAGGATTTGTGTCTGACAGTAACTTCTACTTATGGCCCAGTTTTCTACCAGTCATGCTTATGTTTATGGCTATAATTGGCGGCTGCGGTGGTTCAACTGCTGGCGGATTAAAAATGATTCGGGCTATACTCTTTAAAGAAAAAGCTATGCTTGAAGCAAAAAGAGTTATTCACCCCCAAGGTGTTTTTACAGTTAAGCTTGGTGATATACACATCTCAGAACAAGCCCTAAATAGGGTATCAGGGTATATATCAGTTTATATTATAGTTTTTGCTGTTGCATGGCTGGCTTTATTAGGATGTGGATTAGATGTTACTACAGCCTTTTCTACAACTGCTACCACTTTATCTAATGTAGGTCCAGGTTTAGGAGAAATAGGTTCTACCTTCAAGAATTTACCAACCCAAGCTCTTTGGATATGCAACTTTACCATGATTGCTGGACGTTTGGAGATCTTTACTATCTTAGTTTTATTTATGCCAGAGTTCTGGAAGAAGTAAACCTCTAAAATTCAGATGCCTCTGCTCTATAAGACAAATTACCTATACGGTTATACTCTATACCGTTAACTTTAGTGATTATTTTATAATCAATATTTGACTCTTTTCCTTTACATGATGCTCTTAACAAAACATTTTTATCAGACAAGTAAGCTTTGAAGGAACCAGACTCTGCTTGCTGGTCTTTTATACCATCTTTAGATTTTATATAAATAAATTTACAACCTTTATTATTAGTTATATAAACTTTGATATTAAACTCTGTTGGGTCTGCTTGTTCAATATTTTTTATTCCAATAGGCAAATTAGCCGAATCAAAGCTGTAATCTTTATATGCAGTAACTTTTGATTTACTAAACCCTTGGTCTAATAACGCTAATCTTTGAGCTTTAACTTGTGATTGGGTTTCTGTAACACAACCAACGGATACAATAACTAAACTTAAAACTATTGTTGCATTTCTCTTTAGTTTTAGAAAACGTTTTTTTATTCTCATAGAAACCTTCCAAATTTCTATTTCATAAAGCAAATCTTAAACCTTTATTGCTAGATACGCAAGGATTTATAATATTTTAGGTGTATTTATTGTTCTGTCTCAACATCTTCAGAATTTTGTTGCTTTTTGTATTCATAGTAGTCTTTCATAGTTAGACCTTTAGCTCTAAACTCAGCTTTTTCTGCTATTTCATCTAGTCTTCTCTTAGAATACTCAACATGTTCTGGAGCATAATCCTCAACTGGTTGACCCTGTAAATTAAATCTCTGCTTAAGCTCAAAAACAGCTCTATGATAACGAGTATCACCAACATAACGACGCAACACATTACGTAAAACTAGTTTATCTACAGGTGTGAAATGCTCGTTTTGATATATTATTTCTATCTCTTCACTTATACCTATTTTGAGTGGTTTTTTGCTTATTGGGTCAAAACATTTAGGGAAACGAACACACAACCATTTAAATAATTTGGCTTCTTCTTTTTGTCTTTCTTTTTCAATATCTACAGTAATAACTAGCTCTCCGCTATCCTCAATTATAGGGTTTTGTAGCTCATCAACTATTTTATTATTTATTCTATGACCATATTGTGGAATACGTATAAAAGAGGTATCTCTATCTTCTACTTTTTTAGCAGGAGCCTTTGTAGGGGGGATAGTTTTATTTTTAGAGATATTTTTATCTCTAGCTTGTTTCATTCTAGATGTTTTTTCCTCTATCTTAGAAGATCCACCAATCAAAGACTGTAACAATGAAAAATCATTTAGTTTATTTCTACCTTCAGACATCTTATTTATTTTCTAATTTGTAGAGTTCTACTCTTTTATATACTTATCCTATATCCTACTACAAAATCATATCTTTTAGCAAGCAATAAAGCTTTGTGTAGATTTTTTTTGTTATGAAAAGCAATTATTATTGACAAAAACTATAATTTCACTATAATATGCTACATCTTTGTGGCTATGTAGCTCAGTTGGTTAGAGCACAGCATTCATAATGCTGGGGTCACTGGTTCAAGTCCAGTCATAGCTACCACTTTTAGTTTAAAGCCTTCATCAACCATATAACTATTCTCAACAATTTAATTTACATTCATACTAAATAACGATAATCACCACGTAGCAAAAATAAAATGTTAGGACAATAGGCTTAAATTATTTACAATTTTAGTTGGAATTATCTATCTATCTTAAAAAGATACTAACTAACCCAGCCCTAAAGGTTGGTGAATATAATTTAAGCTCCGCTTGGAAACTTATAAATTTGATTGCTATTAAGCTCTATATTAGTTTTAGTTTCTATATTTTGTATATGCTCTGGGTAAAATCTAGGAAAACTTTTTCTCTTCAACTAAGTATAACTCCTTAATATCACCTAACTTTTACAAACCTTAGTTTATTTTCATATCTGTAAATTTCAAACTCAGTGACAAACCTTCTTGTTTTAAACCTATTTATTATCTTTTTAATCATGTGGCTCCTCTTAACCTACAAGTTCATAAACTATATGCTTTTTACTCTGACTAGTGTTCTCAATATAATGGCCTGTCATTAAGGTTATCTAACCAACTTGCTATATCCTAGTACTTAGGGCTGACATTACTATAGCTGTAGTACAAGCCTAATAAGCTTATCAACACTTATAACTTACATAACGTTAAATAATATAAGAAAAAAAATAGTATAGCTATATTCTTTTTTGATAGCTACTGGTTAAATTAAACAAGTTATAAAATGATTATAATCGTAAAAGGTGTACAAATAAGCCCAAACCATGTATCTAATTCTAATAAGGTGAAAAGAACCGACATTCTTTTAGGGCCTTGTTAGAGTATAATTTCTCTACATATCCTTAGCAGCAGATAAAGCACTTATCATTTCAGAAGTTAAATTATTAAAGCCTTTTGGAGAATTGGGAGTAAATATAACATTTGATTTACCTGATTTTGTCATATTTTCTAAAGTATCTAAATATTGGTACATCATCACAAGTGAAGATATATATTCAGAAGATATACTACCATCAGTACCTTCCTTAACATCTTCTATAGAAATTCGTAAGCCTCTAGCTATTGCTTTACGTTGCTCAGCAATACCTTCACCAAGTAGCTTCATCGATTCTTTTTGACCTTCAGCTTCTTTTATTTTTATAAGCTTTTCGGCTTCTGCTTTTGCTTTTGTAGCTTCAAGTTGCCTTTGGGCGGCATTAATCTCATTCATAGAGCGTTTTACGTTTTCTTCTGGATTTATATCAACAACTAAAGATTTAATTATTGTATAACCATAAGTACTCATTTCCTCAGAAAGCTCTTTTTTGATATCTAAAGCTATAGCATCTTTATTCTCAAAAGACTCATCTAAACTCATACGTGGTAAAGATGACCTAATCACGTCAAATACATACGACTCCATTTGAGCTCTAGCATTTGTAAGCTTATAAAACGCATCTACAGCTCGAGATTCTTCCACTAAAAACTGTACCGAAACTTTCATATGTACAAATACATTATCTTTTGTTTTTGTCTCTGCGATTATATCTAGTTGCTGAACTCTTAAACTAACTCTACCAGCTACCCTTTCTATAAATGGAATTCTAAAATTAAGGCCTGCCTTTTGAATCCTTACAAACTTCCCAAACCTTTCGACTACATTTACAGACTGTGTTGCTACAAGACTTATCGAAAAACCTAACAATACAACAATAAGTACTATTAAAAATACTAACCAAACCATAAACACCTTTTTAATCTAAAGCTGACAATATCACAATATCTTTACTAATTATTTGATTATTTTCTCCAAACAATCTAAAGCATTCAAAATGTAGAACTACCTTTTGTGGAACCTTTTTAAAGCTATCTTGTAACCTAAATTTAAAGTTATCTGTAGACCCATATTCTGAGTTTTTCACATCCACACTTTTATGGACAAAACTAACAGCCCTTATATAATCATAATCAGGAGATACCAAAAACCATCTATACCCATCTGTTGAGTCTACTGGCAAACTAATATTTATTATTTTTTGTTTATCTTCAAGAACTATTGGTTTTGTATACACTTTATCAACAGCTTCTTGAGTCATCTTAGCTACAGCTGTATTTACCAGTATTAGTGTAATCAAAAATACATAAAAATACCTAAACATATTTAAAATACAAACTTATCATCGAGATAAATTTATTATACAATTATAGCTGCTGCAAATATACACAATAAGCTAAATATCATGGCGTTAGAAAAATTTGATCTAGAATTAGTATCATTCAAAGATATTACTAATAATGTAAGACATTTTGTTTTTAAAAGAACAGATGGAAAACCACTTAATTTTATAGCTGGGCAATTTATCACTTTTCTTTTAAAAGATAACGAAGGTAACTTAAAGCGTAGAAGTTATAGTTTAGGATCACTACCTTCTGACAACATGCTCCTAGAAATAGGAATAACCTATGTAAAAGGTGGCACAGCTTCAGAAATTTTTTTCAATATGAAAATCGGTGATACTGCTGCTGCTATGGGACCTGCTGGCAGACTTGTCTTAAAAGACGAAGAGATTAGAAAACTAATACTTGTAGGCACTGGCACTGGTATTGTTCCTTATAGATCAATGTTTCCAGAACTTTTACAACGAGCTGAAACTACTGAAATACACATATTATTAGGTGTACAATATCGCAAAGATGCTCTATACCAAGATGATTTTATAGAATTCGCAAAAAAACACGACAATATAAAATTCACACTTTGTTTAAGTAGAGAAACAGAGAGTTTAAAAGAGTATGAGGTTTCTGGTTATGTTCAACAGCAATTTGGAAAAATCGCTTTAGACCCAAAAAAAGATGTCATCTACATATGCGGTAATCCTAACATGATTGACCAATCTTATGAAATACTTACAAATGCTGGCTTTGAAGCTAAAAGTGTACGCCGAGAGAAATATATTTCTTCCAATTAAGCTTGATACTATTAATAATTTAAGCTAAAATCTTTGTGCTATTCTACTTTTATTAGGATATGGTGCTTAGATGAGATAGTCTAAGTGGCGATGTCAAAGTTTACAAAAATAAGGAAAATAAATAATGAAACAAGAAATTCATCCTAACTATACAGAAGTTAAAGTAACTTGTAGTTGTGGTAACAGCTTCACAACTAGATCAACTGTAGCTAAAGAAGCTATGAATATAGATATTTGTTCTGAGTGCCACCCATTCTACACAGGTAAGCAGAGAGTTGTTGATACAGCGGGACGTGTTGACAGATTTAACAAAAGATTTGGTGCTCTTAAAAAAGTATAATTACTATACCTACTCACACCAAAAAACATTAGAACCAGCCTTAAGCTGGTTTTTTTGTATTTTATTTATCAACAACAATCCCCTACAGATTTATAATATCTACTTATGTACTCATCTAAAGAAATTGTATCATTATCTCTTAAACTCTTTTCTGCCTCTATCGACTGCTTAACCTGATCAAGCAATATTTCTCTTTCTTTTTGCGTTAAAGCGACCTTTCTAAAGTCATCTGAAGCTTGCTTAGAAATTTCTAGCACTAAGTTTTTATATCCAAGGTCTTTTGCTAACTTCACAACTCTTGCTGAAGGAGTTTTGGAAGCATCTAAAATTTTTTGTTTCTCAAGCAGGACTGCATCTAGATACTCTTGCCCCATTTGTTTAGCTACTATTTCGATTTTGCCAAATAAAGCTAAGCCATATTCTTTTAATAAAACTTTTTCACCAATAGGGTCAACTAGTTCTAAATTAGGCTTACGCCCTTGTATAGCAACATTAGTGAGATTTTGTTTACCTAAACTAATCTGCCTTTGAGAGTAGCCCTTAAATTCTTGCATTAAACAGGTCATTAGCATTGCCTCTACGAACAGTGCAGTGTTTTTACTAATCCCATTTTTATCAAAAGGATCAACATCAAGTACCCTAACCTCAATATACTCGACTCCTCTATTAGATAAAGCACAAGCAGGCCTTTCACATCTTTTTGTTATTTGCTTAGGTCGTATAGGGCTATAATACTCATTTTCTATCTGCAAAATACTCTCGTTAAGTTGTATTCTCCCACCACTTTCATTGTGCAGCCCAATTTCTTTATATTGTTTAAATTCTTGAGCTGTTGCATTTAGCATATCTTTGACATAAGCTTTAACATTGTCATACGAGATATTAAGCTCTTTTTGAGCAGGGCTGGTATAGCCAAGATCGCTCATCCTAAGACTAGTTGAAAACTTCCCAACATAGAACTCTTCATCTAGGTCTATCAAATATTCTGGTTTTTTCTTAACAGAAGTTTTTGCGCAAATAGGGCTTGCTCCAAATAGATATGGTAATAACCACATATATTCAAAATAATTATTTATAACCCCAAAATAAACGTCTGCATTTGATATCCCAAGCTTAGTTGCTTTTTTTAGAATCAAGCTTTTATCAAATGAAAAATTATAATGAATCCCAGCTATAATCTGCATCACCTTACCATAACGAGCAGCCAACCCTTTACGGTACACTTGTTTCATCCTACCGGAATTTGAGCTACCAAAATCAGCTTCTTTTATCTGGGTTTCTGTTGCTGATAATGGCATACTAGTATTTAAAATAAACTCTTCCTGTGACATATTTTGCAAAGTAAAAGCGCCTAAGATTGTTAGCTCATGTAGTGCTGTGTCTATATTTTTATGGGGTTTAGTTATTATCTCTAGAAGGTTTTCCGAAAAATCAACTGTGATACTGCTATTAGTAAGCTTATGTCCTAAAAATTGTGGATGCCAAGAACAAGCTAAGCTACCATCACCATAAATGCGTAAAGTCTCCCTCTCAATGCCTCTAAGATTGGTTATATTTTTTAAATCGTTCATTTTACAGCCCTAAACAGTTGAACCAGCCTTACTAAAAAGTTAGTTAGTCTATACTAGCGTTTTTGTTTAAATCGTAAAACAAATATTACGATCACATACACCAAGGTGCCTAGCAATGTAATTACTAGTATATTTTTGAGTCTATCAAACATTGTTAAACTAATCCAATACTCATCGTTCAAATTAAATAATTTTAGTGACAGTATCATACAAATGCAGGCTATAACTATCTTCAACAAATATTTGAATGGTAAAAAAATGTCAACAAACAATCTCAAATTAAAATTTATGAGTATTAATATCTGGGCAATCATATTTAATAAAGCAGTAATAGAGCTAACAATAGCTAAATATACAAAAGCATATTTATCATCGCTATACATATGTATTATATAGATATCAAGCACCACCCCCAAAATCAAACTCATTAAACTAATATAAAAAACTGTGTTAGTTTTATTTTGAACATAAAGAGCAGATACTACAACCCTTATAAAAACAAAACAAAACAGGGAAAGCAAATATCCTAACATTGCCAAATATGTGAAATTCACATCGTTTAAACTAAACTTACCATAATAAAATAATGTTATAACTATAGGTTTAGCTAATATTGATAGCCCAATAATAGCTGGTATTACCATCAAAAACATAACTTTTATTACTAAAGCTAGATTTTTATAAAATAGTGCATTATCTTTCTTAGATTTAACTAAATATGGAATCATAGCCATAGCGATAGCTGTACCAAATATACCATATAAAAATTGGTTCACTCTATCAGCATAATATAACCATGCCAAACTCCCTGATACCAAAAATGAAGCAAAGAAAGTTTCTATAAGTGAGCTGATTTGTAAAACTGCTGCCCCTAGAAAAGCCATAGGTAGCTTTTTGAAAAAAAGCTTAGCTTTTATATTTTTCACAAGAAGTATTGCCTTAGTTATATTTATCCTACCTAAGAGCATAGATAATGAGAGTACCGCTATTATTAACTGACACAGTCCTGCTAATAAAACACTATAAGCTACAATATAAATCGGTATATTAAATCTCGGTGATATCACTATTCCAATTATCATTACTAAGTTTAAAAATATTGGGAAAGATGAAGAGATTATATACCTACTATAACTATTAAGAATTGCAGCTATTAATCCGACTATACAATTTAATAAAACATACGGTAGCATTATGATAAACATAGTGTAGACAAGCTGCAGCATCACGTCATTAGAAATAAGTCCATAGGCATATATATCAACCCATACACTACTAAAACTTAAACCTACTATGATTAAAAACATCAGTATTATAGCGATTAAATATAATATTGTTGCTATAAACTCTTTTTGCTCATCTGAAATTTTCCCATCAATGTATGGATTAATAATTTGAGTAAAGGTACCTGAAGTCGTAACTTTACGCATAAATTCTGGTATTCTAAATGCTACTAAAAATGCTTGTAATGCTCCACTACTCCCAAAAAACCTTGCCAATAATAAATCTCGAATAAAGCCTAATATTTTTGATATAAGCAATAATCCAGAAATAACTAAACTATTGGAAAAAAATTTTTTCACAGAATACAAATGTTAATAAAATCCCTATCTACCAATTATACCAATTCCAACATAAATTGGAGCATTTATCACAAAGGAGTTTATGACTAATTTAAGTTTTTGAGGTGCAGGCAATAGCAGCAGCTATTGGCAAATATTAAAGGATTAAATTAGGTATGAAATACAAAGTTAGAAAGTAATAATATGTGTTGAAAGTGGTATTATAACCGTAGACAACCCAAAATAGGAATCAAGAATAAAATAAAAACTAGTTAGAATTCTTTAAAGACACTATAGTTTCCACTGACTTTCTATTGCTTTTACTTTTTGTTTAGCAGCTTGAACCTGGCTTTCTGATAACTTAATCGCTGCTAAGTTAGCTTGAGCATTTTTTAAACCTTCTTTTGAAAGATCCGGCATACAATACTCATTAAACTGTTTCCAATAATCCCTCTTAGGATTTTTGAACAAATCAATTGCCACAGATAAATAAGCATACTTTTCTACAGAATCTTGAGTGAGCTCAGCAGCCAACACAAAAGCTGGTGCAAAAGGCTGGGTTATAGCCTGTTTAATATATACTAGAGCTGTTTTTTTATCACCTTCAGCCAAATATACTTTTGCTAACCCAACTTCTACTGGTGATACATGGTTAAGTTCATAAGCCTTCTTATACCACTCTAATGCTATAGCGTCATCTTTTGGCAAACCTCCTGTGCCAGACATATAGGCATCACCAATAAACGTTCTAGCCTGAGCTACACAATATGGATATAATTTCACAAAGCTACTTTCTTTTTTAATCAAGAAAGAATCTCTAGCCATTAAACTTCCGTTAGCTACAGCTAACTTATACCATTTAAATGCTTGAGCAAAATTAGGCCACGGATTTCCTCCAGATCTAGCATAAAGGTTTCCTAATTGATTTTGTGCAACCATATATCCTAACTCTGCTGATTTTTTGATATACTCAAAACCTTTAGCTCGGTTAATTTTTACACCATCCGCTCCAAAATAATACATCTCTCCTATTGAATACATTAGGCTATAATAAACTCTTAAACCGTCCCCACTACTTGGGATACCATTTTTATTGTAAAAGTCTACTACCCATAAAGCGTATTCTAAAGCAAGTTTATTATCTTGATCTGTCTGAATATATGCTTGAGATAATATTGTTGTAGCTTTTGCATCTTTTTTAGCATATGGCTGGCAGTTTTCCAAAGCTTGACCATATTTCTCCTGCGCACCATCCTGGTAGCAACTTTCCAAAGTCGCGTAAGATGATCCAAAGACCAACAAACCTAAAAAACAAATTAAAAACTTAACTTTCATGCAGTTTCCCTTCTAACTTAGCTGGAATTAAAGACAATTTAAGGTAATGATATATAGTAATATTTAATATTTCCATAAAAATATACCTTAATTATTTAAGAAATTTCTACCTCTCTTCTTTCAACCAGATGTCTTATGTAAATATTTGAAGAGGGTTTTGGTAAAAAATCTTTGCCTTTATCTGGCCATTCTATGAAACATATACTTTTTTCATTAAAGTAATCTCTAATACCAACCCATTCTAATTCCTCAGGATCAGAAATTCTATACAAATCAAAGTGGTAAATATTAAAATCATTAAACTCATAACTCTCTACTAAAGTATAGGTCGGACTCTTTACATTGCCCTTATAGCCTAATGCTTTTAGTATACCTTTTACAAAAGTTGTTTTACCTGCTCCCAAATCACCATGTAAGAAAATTATTTTACCAGGTTGTAAACTTTTAGAATACTCAGCAGCTAAACTTAGCATTTGGCCTTCATTAGAAACTATTTTTTTCATACTCCTTTATAAATTCTCCTGCTAATACAAATGATCCAAAAACTACAGTTACAGTACTCTTTTTTGACAAATAAACACTACTTAGATCCTTATTAAACTCAACCCGGAAAATACCGTGGTTACTAAATACTTGTTTTATATTATCTATATCTAGAGCTCTTTGATCGAAAGTTTTCAGATCTACAATCTCCCATCTATAGATGTGGTTTTTAGCTATAGATACAATTGCATTTATATCCTTGGTCGCCAAAACACCAAATATAGCTTCATATTTAATATCCTTAGTACCAAACCTATTATTCAAAAGCTTAAACAAATACTCTACTGAAGCTGGATTGTGTGCAACATCAACTACTACATAACTATTATTTATTTCGTCATTTTTGAGTATATTAAAACGCGCTCTAGCTCTTATATCCTCCAACCTTGGGATATAAGTAATCTGCATCTTCCTTAGTAAATAATCAGCTACCCCCATAGCTATATTATAGCTGTCATGAAAGCAGTTCTTTACTTTAGAGTTATAGTCTTTATCGTAGATTACAGCTTCTATAATATTTGCATATTCATACACACTGCAAGGCATCTTTGAACCTAAAAATAGGGGTTTGCCTTTACGAGCTATAGCTACTTTTTCTATGCCTATTTTTTCCAAAGTGTCCCCTAAAATTTCACAATGGTCAAAATCTATATTTGTAATCGCTGCTATATCTGGGTCAATCATATTAGCAGCATCTAGCCTACCACCTATACCAATCTCTAGTAGTAAATAATCTAGTCCTGCTATTTTTTGTGAATACAAACAAGCACACAAAAAAGCTATTTGATAATAAGATAGTTTATATTCTGGCGTTAGTTCTTCTAACCTTTCTAGCAACTCCAATAACTGACTATCTGATATAGGACATTTATTCAAAGATATCCTTTCAGTAAATTTAAAAACATGAGGAGATGTATGACTTAATACTTTTTTATTATTTGCAACAAGCAACTCTTCAAGCATAGCTACAGTGGTCCCTTTACCATTAGTTCCAGCTATCGTTATAACTTGAAATTTCTTGTTAAAATTGAATTTACTAAGAATAAATAGAATATCTGTAAGAGTACATTTACGAGCGTCATTAGCCATAATTTTAGCTATTTTAGTTTCAACGCTCATTCTAGAGTTCTTCTTAAGCTTGTGGCTGCTCAGTATGCTTATGCTCCAAAGCGTAAGAATTATTTTTTGTAAGTTCTGGCATTAGCTTATCGATTAGCTGTGCTACTTCAGCTCTTAAGTTTCTACGATCTACAATCATATCAACCATACCTTTTTCTACCAAAAACTCACTTCTTTGAAAACCTTCTGGTAATTGTTCTCTGACTGTCTGCTCTATAACTCTAGGCCCAGCAAAACCAATCAAAGCTTTTGGCTCAGCTATATGTACATCACCAAGCATAGCTAAAGATGCCGATACCCCACCAGTGGTAGGATCTGTTAGAACAACTAAATATGGTAGCTTAGCTTCAGCTAACTTCTGTAAAGCAGCACTAGTTTTTGACATCTGCATTAATGAAAATAATGACTCTTGCATCCTAGCACCACCACTTGCTGTAAAGCATATAAATGGTACTTTTTTCTCCATTGCAAGCTTAACACCTCGCACAAATTTTTCACCTACTACAGATCCCATAGAACCACCTAGAAACATAAAGTTAAATGCCGCCGCTACGACTGGAAAACCTTCTACTGTTCCTTGCATAACTACCAAAGCATCTTTTTCTTCGGTCTTTTTTTGAGCTTGCGACAGTCTATCTTTGTAAGATTTTGTATCTTTAAACTTAAGCATATCTACAGGCTCTATATTAGCAAAATGCTCTACAGCGCTGTGGTGGTCAAAAAATATCTCTAGTCTATGTCTAGCAGAGATTCTATAATGGTAATTACAATTAGGACATACTGATTTATTATTATTTAACTCTTCAGAATATAGTGTCACCTGACAACTTGGACATTGACTCCATACTCCGCTTGGTAAATCTTTTTTCTGAGCATTTAACCCTAGACTCCTACTTATTACCCTAGTTAACCAACTCATAAACTACTGTCCTCCTAAAATAAAACAGATATACAAAACTAGCTAAATATTTCTATATCACTAAAGAAATATTTTATTTCTTGGGCTGCTGTATCTTCACTATCAGAGCCATGTACAGCGTTAGCATCTATACTATCTGCAAAATCAGCTCTAATTGTACCTTTTGCTGCTTCTTTAGGATTAGTAGCCCCCATTAACTCACGGTTTTTTGCTATTGCATTTTCACCTTCTAAAACTTGAATCATAACTGCCCCAGAAATCATAAATTCTACCAAAGCGCTAAAAAAAGGTCTTTCTTTATGTACAGCATAAAAACCTTCTGCCTCTGTTTTTGATAAATGCTTCATCTTCGCAGCAATTACTTTTAAACCAGCTTTTTCAAAACGACTATAAATCTCACCTATAACATTCTTTTCTACAGCGTCAGGCTTTATTATAGATAGAGTTTTCTGTTTACTCATTTTACTTCTCCAATATTTTATTAGTTTGAATTATAGCACTTTTATTCACGAAATATCAAAACTAGCAGCTAATTATTAGTTATTTCTATAGCAGCTTCTATAAATGATTCAAATAATTTATGACCATATCTTGGTGTCGATGTAAATTCCGGGTGTGCTTGACAAGCTATAAACCAACTATGCTGAGGTATCTCTATAAGCTCCATTAAGTTACCATCTTCTGATCTGCCTGAAAATATTAATCCTACCTGCTCAAGCCTTTCAACGTAATTATTATTTACCTCATATCTATGACGATGTCTTTCTATAACGCTATCCGCTTGATATATTTCTCTAGCACGAGAGCCTTCTTTTAATACACATTTATAACCACCTAGACGCATTGTACCACCTAGATCTGATTCTTTACTACGCTGATATATAGTTCCATCTTCAGATTGCCACTCTTCTATAAGAGCAATTACTGGATTAGTTGTAGTCGATTCTAATTCACTAGAATGAGCATCCTTTAAACCTAAAACATTACGAGCATACTCCACTACAGCAAGCTGCATACCCAAACAGATCCCCAAAAATGGAATATCATTTTCACGGGCGTATTTTATTGCAGTGATTTTCCCTTCTACACCCCTACTACCAAATCCACCAGGCACAAGGATTGCTGACACACCTTTAAAAGATGAATTTATGTTATTCTCTGTAATTGTTTCTGAATCAACAAATTTGATGTTTACCTTTACACCTTTTTTATAGCCAGCGTTATAAAGGGCTTCATTAAGAGATTTATAGGCTTCTGTTAATGAAACATATTTACCAACCATTGCTATCGTTACTTCACCACTAACGTTTTTAATAGTGTCAACAACACTTTGCCATTCTGTCAAATCTGCTTCTTTAGCTTGTAAAGATAAAAGCTCTACCAGCTTAGCATCAAATCCTTGCTTATTATACTTAAGTGGTACTTCATAAATAGTCTTTACATCTTCGGCTATAAAAATACAATCTTGGCTTACATTCGTAAAAAGGGCTATCTTTCTTTTCTCACTCTCATCAAAAGCTTGTTCGCATCTGCAAACTAAAACATCTGCTTGTATACCAATACCTCTTAGCTCTTTTACAGAGTGTTGCGTAGGTTTAGTTTTTAGTTCACCTGCTACCCTTATATATGGCAACAAAGTTAAATGTACAAATAAAGTTCTAGATCTACCTAACTCTATTCTTAGCTGCCTAATAGCTTCTAAAAATGGTAAAGACTCAATATCGCCAACTGTACCACCGATCTCTACGATAGCCACGTCAACATTATCAGCTATACCCATACAAATACGATTTTTAATCTCATCTGTAATATGGGGGATAACCTGAATAGTAGCACCTAGATAGTCTCCTTTACGCTCTTTTCTAAGTACACTTTGGTAAACTTTACCTGTAGTGAAATTATTTGCTTGAGTCATTTTAGCACGTATGAAACGCTCATAATGCCCTAAATCCAAATCAGTTTCTGCACCATCTTCAGTTACAAAGACTTCTCCATGCTGTAGCGGACTCATCGTGCCAGGGTCGACATTAATATAGGGGTCAAGTTTTAGCATAGTTACGTTTAAACCACGGCTTTCTAAAAGAGTGGCTAAAGATGCAGCTGTAACACCTTTACCAAGTGAAGATACAACCCCACCAGTTACAAAAATAATTTTAGTGCTTGAATTCATCTTGAAAAAAGAAATTTTAGAAAATCATGGAACATAATAATAACATTTTTAGCTAGATGTTACCATTTCAAAATAGCACATTTCAATAGCAAATTAAAATCTATGATTTTCTTGACTAAAATATTTCGCGTGAACTTATAAAGTTAATAAAGGTAGATAAAACATTAAACCTACTAAGTTCCAACAAAGCCCTATAAAATATCAAGAAACTCTGCATCATATATGAGATAGTTTATCAAAAAATGATAGTATACATTCATTTTTAATATAACAAGGTGAGATAAATAATGTTAATGTATATCTAGTTCAAATTGAAACAAATAACAGCTATAAACAATGAATATCAATAAAATATAGGTAATTGTTATTAGCAATATTAATAATTTAATAATTGGTCAGCTCACAACATAGATCACAGATAGTTTACCTTAAAAATGTAAAAGGAGCATTATTAATGACTACATTAATAAATAAAGAGTTTGCTGAGGGTAATTTTACAAAAAAAAGATATCATCTCAAAAAAGAATCTAATATTCTGTATATTATATTATATGTTAGTTGGAAATTTGAGAAAGGATGGTCCATCCTTTCTCCTATTAATACAGAAGAAAAATTTAAGAATGACTGGAAAAATACAATAGAATCTAACTGGTCACGTAGATTTATTATAAATATAGATGGTGAAAAACTTATTCCTATATTTAAAATTATTGAAGCTGACCCCGACAATGAAAAAGATTGTTGGAATATTTTAGTTAAAAATATGGCTTCAGGACGCTCTTGTGTTAATTGCTTTAGTGGAAATGTAGTATTATATTCTGGAGCCTTAGATTCAAGCTCTTCTACTAAAAGCATGGCTATGAATATAGGATACAAGTTAGCTTTTGGACAATGGTCAAATACTTCAACTATAACTCATTACTCAAAAACTAAGTTACAATCCATTTTACAAATCAGTAATGAAAATGAACTTATTCAAAAATTAAAAAATTATGTGAATAAGGGTTGTTATGAGTTTTATCCAATAACTATTTATAATAACTTAGGCTTGTATCAACGTATTAAAAAAGAGAATATTTACCCTAATATTACTTACAAAGAGGCATTAAATATACCACCTAAAATAACAATTAAAGGTAGAAGTAATATAGAGGTCATGCATAAAGATTCTTATCAAGACTTCCCAATTGCTGTACATGAATTTGGTCATATGATCGGATTACCAGATGAGTACTTAAGTGATTCTCACATGAATGAAGATATAAGAGATATTTGTAATAAATTTAATATTGAAATTCCAGATTTCGATAGTAATAATAAAAATCTAATGTCTATGGGAGATAGGTTTCTACCTTTTTATTATTCCACAATATTATTTTCATTATATAAAATGTATCCATTGATTAAAGAAGTTAGTTTAATTCCCCTAGGTGAGGAATTAAATATTACAACTATAGATAATAACTATCAAGTTGTAAATATTGAAGGCTCAACTTTATTTATTAATTATAAAAATTTAATGTCATGATAGATAAAAATAATATTATTATTGTAAATTCAAGAAATAATGTTGGTTCTTTCTTTACTTATAATACAAAGGAATGTCAACTAAAGCTTTACGTCAAAAATAATGAGGTTAAAAAAATTGTAGGACATATAGATAAATTAACTTGTCATGCCAGTAATTCTCGGATTTCTTTGACAATAGGTAATGAATTTTATGACCTAGATTCATTATCCAATGCTACACATTTTTTAGGCGCGAACCAGGCCTATAGTAGAAATGAATTTAATGTAAAAACAACGGCTCTTTTGAACAAATGGAATGAAATTAAAAATAATTATAAACATTTAAATAATAGATACCTAAAGTAACTACAGCTTAAACTAAGCCTCACAGACATATCTATAAACCTGTTTACATAGTTTAGTGGAAAGCCTCAAAGGACAAGGCTGACATAGGAAGTTTACTTAATATACTTATTAACTAACTTAACAAAAGCCATAGGATCTTCTATCTTAGCGCCCTCTACAAACATAGCTTGTAGAAGTAATAACTCCGATAAATCTCCAAAAACCTCAGTATCAGGCTCATCTTTTAACCTCTGTACAAGATGATGCTCAGCATTTAGCTCTAATACAGGTTTCATACCCATCCCAGGCATAAATGCTTGTCCAGCCTCCTCCATCATTTTTTGCATATGTAAACTCATACCATAATCATTTACAACCACACAACTTGGAGAGTCTGTCAAACGCTTAGATAAACGCACATCTTCAACCTTATCTTTTAACACTTCCTTGATATCTTTTAATACTTTTTCGAAATCCTTAGTTTCTTTTTCAAATTTTTCTTTTGTTTCTTCAGTCTCAAACTTATCTAAATCTATATTTCCTTTGATTATAGATTTCATATGCTTACCATCAAACTCAGTTAAAGTAGACATCATCCACTCATCTATTCTATCTGTCATTAGAAGTACTTCAATACCTTTCTTTTTAAATACCTCTAATTGAGGGTTATTTATAGCGGCTTTATAACTATCCGATGTAATATAATAGATAGTATCTTGCCCCTCTTTCATACGCGAAATATAGTCTGCTAAAGACACCGTTTGTTTAGCATCTTCACTAGCTGTAGAAGTAAACCTTAATAGACCGGCGATTTTCTCTTTATTGCTATAGTCATCTGAAACACCTTCTTTTAGCACTTGACCAAAATTATCCCAGAACTTTTGGTATTTCTCTTTATCTTTCTTAGCTAACTTACTTAACTCACTAAGAATCTTTGTAGTTGATGCTTTTTTAATTTTATCAATTACTTTATTATGTTGTAGAATTTCACGCGACACATTCAAAGGCAAATCAGCAGAGTCAACTACACCTTTAATAAACCTCAAATATGGAGGTAGTAATTCTTTGTTCTCCATAATAAACACTCTACGTACGTATAAAGATAAACCATAATCCTTATCTCTATTCCAAAAATCAAAAGGTTTATTTTCTGGTATAAATAACAAGCTAGTGTATTCAAGGTTACCTTCTACCTTATTATGGGACCATATCAATGCGTTAGCAAAATCATGTGAAATATACTTATAGAATTCGTTATACTCATCATCTGTAATCTCATCTTTTGATCTTAACCAGATAGCTTTAGTATTATTTACAGTTTCATATTCATCTTTTATAGTTTGCTTACCATCTTTATCAAACTCAACTTTTTTCATTTGGATAGGAGTATTTATACAGTCAGAATACTTATTGACTAACCCTTTTAAAACTTGGTGCTCCAATAAGTCTTCATGCTCTTTTTTAAGGTGAAGAGTAATCTCTGTACCACGCTTTTCTTTTGTAATAGTCTCTACAGTAAAACCATTTTGTGCATCAGATACCCATTTTGTTGCTTGGGATTTATCTTGTCCTGCTTTTCTAGTTCTTACAGTTACCTTATCTGCAACTATAAATGATGAATAAAAACCAACTCCAAATTGGCCTATCAGCTCATTGTCTTTACTTTTATCACCAGTTAGACTTTCTAAAAATTTTTTAGTGCCTGATTTTGCTATTGTTCCTAAATTTTCGATAACTTCTTCTTCTGTCATACCAATACCATTATCACTAACAGTTATTGTTTTAGCCTTTTTATCAAAATCTATTTTTATAGCATAATCAGTATCATCTTCATTAAGCTGTGCATTTGAAATACTTTCGTATCTAAGTTTCTCAATAGCATCAGAACTATTAGAAACTAGCTCTCTTAGGAATATTTCACGATTTGAATATAGCGAATGAATAACTAAATGAAGTAACTTATCTACTTCGGTTTCAAAAGTGTATTTTTTTTCTGACATTTATATAACCCTCTTTTATTAGATTAACCTACTTACAACATGGTTAATATGAGAGTTATATATTATTTTTCAAGATTTTTTTATTAAGCTACTTGTAAAAAATTTTCCTGACCAACATTTATATCGTAGTTTGAGCATTTAAAATAAATTTTATCAAAAATAACTTTAGGACAATACTTTATCTTTTTATTCATATCATATGCTCGCACCCAATTAGCTTGTTGGCCTAAAGTCATTGGCCAAGGACCATCTACTATAGGCAATTTCGCTAAAGTAATTGCTACTTGCATATTATCATAATTGGTAATAGCATTTCTAATAATAATAAACATATTTTGATATTCTTCAGGAATAATTAGTAGTGCCCAATTATCAAAGCTATTAGAGGGATCAAATGAACGATCTTGGGGTGCTGGCCCTAAAGAAAGATTAACCGGCAACCATGTCAACCAACTATTAGTAATTTTACTACATTGTTGGCTTTGATTATCAAGGTCACTTACAACAGAAGCTGGGGCTCCAATAGCTTTTAGCATTGCAATAATATTTTGTTTAGCAGCTTCAGAGTGTATACCTCCATGATTTAAACCTCTATCTAAGATCTCTATCCACGAACTTTTGTCAAAAATATGATGCCTACTCATGGGATTACTTTGGCCCACTTGAGGATCACAATAAATTATCTCTTGAGAAAGATTGCAATGGTCAAATTGTCCTCCTTTTATTTCCTTAGGTTTAGATTTATTAACCTCTGGATAACATATAAAAGAATTACCAATTTGGAAAGTTAGCACTAAAAGTAAAAAATAAAAAGGTTGAAACATTCTAAGTATTTAAATTTGTGAATGTAAAATTATAACCTTTCTGCGATTAAAACTACAATAAAAATAGAATTTTTTAAGTGTTTAAAAAATGACTTTTAACTTTAAGAGATTAAACGAATTAAAGAATGAAAAACTATTCTTCGTTAGCTGATTCTTCAGCTTGTGGTCTATCTACTAGTTCAATGAAAGCCATAGGTGCTTTATCACCAAATCTATATCCACATTTTAGAACTCTAGTATAACCACCTGCTCTTTCAGCGAAACGCGCTCCAAATTCTTCAAAAAGCTTTTTTACTGCCGCTTTATTTCTCAAGAAATCAAAAGCTTGTCTTCTTAAAGCTACAGACTGTGATTTAAACTCATTAGAGTTTATATCTAACTCATTTCTTAATTTATGTTCTCTTTTTGCTAAAGTAACTAAAGGCTCAACTATTGTTCTTAGTTCTTTAGCTTTAGGTAATGTAGTTTTGATAATCTCATGATTAATAAGAGAAGCTGACATGTTTTTGAACATTGCTTTTCTATGACTACTAGTTCTGCTGAACTTCCTACCTTGTTTATGATGTCTCATAGTAATTACTCCTTTATAGTTAATATTATTTGATTACTATATATTTATTTACCTTCAACTAATTCTCTAAAATTATCAATTACAACTCCTAGAGATAAGTTGTTATCTATAAGTATCTGCTTAATTTCATTAAGAGATTTTTTACCTAGGTTAGGTATTTTCATTAGTTGCGACTCAGAGTATTGAACTAGATCTCCTAAATATTTAATATTTTCAGCCCGTAGACAATTAGATGATCTAACTGTAAGTTCTAAATCATCTATCGGCTTAAGAAGTATCGGATCAATATTAGAATCTATTAAAGCATCTCCGATCTTACTGTGATTTGGCACCTTTAATGAGACAAATACTGACATTTGTTCACAAAAGTATTCCAACGATTTTGTAACAGCTTCTAATGGTTCTATAGTCCCGTTTGTTTTTAGAAATATTTCTAATATTTCACTATCATCATTCTCAATAACTTCAAAGGCTACCTTTTTAGCTGGGTTAAAATCAGCATCTACAGCTATATCACCTACTTTCTCTAATTCAGCAGGCATCGCTGAAAGGATACCAACGTTTCTTCCCCAAACAACGCTAGCTACTAAGTTAAGTTCTCTCTTATTCGTTAAAGTTGCAATCACTTGATCTTTATTTATAATTTCAACTCCACCAGTAGGTTTAAAGTCGCCTGCTGTAACAACGCCACTTTTATTAACTGATAGCTCTAGTTCAACATTATCAACATTTTCATCAAGCTTTACCGCTACTTTTTTCAAATTTGAAACTACTTCAACAATGTCTTCCTTAACATCATCTAATGTAGAATATTCATGCAAAACACCTTTTATATTTACTTTAACTATAGATGCTCCAGGCAAAGATGAAAGCAGAACCCTTCTAATTGAGTTACCAAGAATATGAGCCATACCTTTTTCCACAGGAGAAAGCTGCACCTTATATCCAAAAGCACCCAATTCTTCTATAAGTCGTACACTAGGTGTAAATTCCTGTTTCAAATTATTATTACTCACTAAAAATCTCCTTGAAATAAGGCTATAATGAGCTACTAAAGTAATGAATCTTAAAAAATATAATTACTTAGAGTAAAGCTCGACAATTAATTGTTCATTTATATCTGACGATAATTCAGATCTATCTGGAGAAGTTTTTAAAGTTCCCTCTAAAGTATCAGTATTTACATCTATCCAAGAAAGTTCTTTTCTATGTTTTGCAAGCTCTACTGCATTTTGTATTCTCAATTGGTTCTTAGCTTTTTCCTTAACCGCAACAACATCACCAGCTTTTATTTGCGCAGATGGTATATTACATGTTTTACCATTTAATAATATACCTTTATGCACGACTAATTGTCTTGCTTCAGCTCTAGTCGCGGCAAACCCCATTCTATAAACTAAGTTGTCTAATCTTGACTCTAAAAGCTCTAGTAAAGTAGCTCCTGTGTTACCTTTTCTTCTACTTGCTTCAATATAGTATTTCTTAAATTGACCCTCTAAAATACCATACATACGACGAACTTTTTGCTTTTCTCTTAACTGAAGACCATAGTCAGAAAGACGAGCCTTTCTAGCTCCATGCTGACCTGGCGCTGTATTCATTTTACATTTTTCATCAATAGCTTTTACGCCACTTTTTAAGAATAAATCTGTACCTTCTCTTCTAGAAAGTTTACACTTTGGTCCTAGATATCTAGCCATTATAAAATTCCCTTTAAAATATTAAACACGACGTTTCTTAGGAGGACGACATCCATTATGAGGCAAACCAGTCACATCTGTGATACTAGTTACCTTCAAGTTCTTAGCATTCAAAGCTCTAACAGCTGAATCTCTACCTGAACCTGGTCCTTTTACTAAAACATCTACATTCTTAACACCATATTCTAAGGCCACATCAGCTGCTCTTTCTGCTGCAACTTGAGCAGCAAATGGTGTACTTTTTCTTGACCCTCTAAAGCCACTACCACCAGACGTAGCCCATGATAAAGCGTTACCTTGTCTATCCGTAATAGTTACTATAGTGTTATTAAAAGAAGAGTAAATATGAGCAACTGCATCAGTAACTACTCTTTTTACTTTTTTCTTTGTTGATCTAACAGACTTAGCCATATAATCTACCCTTTAATCGTTATAGTTATAATTGTATTATGCCTTTATAGGCTTTCTCGGACCTTTACGAGTACGAGCATTAGTCTTTGTTCTTTGCCCTCTTACAGGAAGGCTACGACGATGTCTTCTACCTCTGTAGCAACCCAAATCCATAAGTCTTTTTATATCCATAGAAACTTCACGACGTAAATCACCTTCTACAGTAAATTTAGCAACTTCTGCTCTTAAGCTCTCAACTTGCTCTTCTGTTAAATCCTTGATTTTAACAGTTGGATTTAATTTGCAATTCTCACAAATTTTCATCGCTCTTGTTTTACCTATTCCATAAATCGAAGTCAATCCTATTACAGCGTGTTTATGAACAGGAATATTAACACCAGCTATACGAGCCATTTATTTCACTCCTAATAATTATTCTTAGTTTAGTGCTATCACAAGCAATTAGTAACTTGCTAGGATAACTTTTTAAAAACAAATAATCAAGCTTTATTTATATAAGCTTGGTACCTTAACCTTGTCTTTGCTTATGTCTAGGATCAGTACATATAACGCGAACAACTCTATTACGTTTTATAACCTTACAATTCCTACACATTTTTTTAACTGAAGCTCTAACTTTCATTATATTTCTCCAAAAATTTCTCTACTTTTTCTTACTGCTGAGATTTGCTTTTTTCAATAAAGAATCATACTGAGTTGACATCATATGTGATCTCACTTGAGCCATGAAATCCATCATAACCACTACCACAATTAGCAACGAAGTACCACCAAATGTAAATGACAATCCCTGTGCAAAAAATTTAACTACAAATATAGGCAATAAACATATTGCTGTAATATACAACGATCCTACCAAAGTTAGCCTTGTCATAACTGCATCTATATATTTAGCAGTTTGCTCACCAGGTCTAACACCAGAAATGTAAGCTCCTGACTTTTTCAGGTTATCAGCTGTTTCTTTTGGATTAAATACTAAAGAAGTATAAAAGAAACAGAAAAATATAATAGTTACTGCAAATACTATAGTGTAAACTATACTACCGGGTTGAAGTATTTCTGAAACATCCGCCAACCAACTTAATGAACTATAGTTAGATAGCCAACCAAACAATACACCTGGTACCATAAGTATCGAAGATGCAAATATCGCTGGAATCACCCCTGCCATGTTAAGTTTTAATGGTAAATGGCTAGTTTGAGCAGCATACATTTTTCTACCCTGCTGTCTTTTAGCGTAATTTACAGTTATTTTTCTTTGAGCACTTTCCATAAACACTACAAAAGCAATCACTAGTAGTAGTAAAATAAGTAGTACCCAAACTGATAAATAAGTTATACTAGAGCCTGGTGCATTAGCTTGTGAAATAGTATTTAAAATTTCAGCAGGAAGGTTAGCTACAATACCAGAGAAGATTAATAATGAAATACCATTACCAACACCTCTTTCTGTAATTTGCTCACCTAACCACATCAAAAACATACTACCTGTAGTCACCGAAACGATAGTTGTCAAATAAAACAAAACAGTATTATTTGTTGTTACTAAACCATCTTGATGTAACACAAAAGCAACTATACCTAAAGATTGCACCAGTGCTAAAGCAAGAGTCAAATATCTAGTATATTGAGTTATTTTTTTCTGTCCAGATTCACCTTCTTTTTTTAGCTCCATAAACTTAGGATAAACTGCTGACAGCATTTGAAAAATTATAGATGCTGAGATATAAGGCATTACACCTAGAGCAAATATACTCATCTGAGTAAGAGCGCCGCCAGAGAACATATTAAACATACTCATCAAACCACTAGTTGATGAGCGTTGATTAGAAATAATATCTACCAATTTTGCTGGATCTATGTTCGGAATAGGAATATAAACTCCTAACCTAAACACGATAATAGCCATCACAACAAAGATCAAACGAGATTTTAATTCACTTGTACCCGAAGCACTATTAAACTTTGACATATTTTTGTTTCTTACTCTACTTTACCGCCAGCTTTTTCAATAGCTTCTTTTGCACCTTTAGTGCAAGCCACTCCTTTTAGATTAACAGCTTTTTGAATCTCTCCACTAGCTATAACCTTAGCTATTTTTATATCTTTTCTAACAAGACCAAAGTCTTTCAGAATATCCAAAGTAATCTCATCTGCTGCAATATTGTTTAATTCATGCAATCTGATTTCAGCAACATATCTCTTAGTTGAAGAAGTAAAACCAAACTTTGGTAGTCTTCTTTGCAAAGGCATTTGTCCACCTTCAAAACCTACTTTATGATAGCCACCTGAACGCGCTTTTTGTCCCTTATGACCTTTACCAGAAGTTTTTCCCAGTCCACTTCCAATACCACGACCTAGTCTCTTAGGAGCACTTTTTGAGCCAACAGCAGGAGCAATTGTATTTAATTTCATCTTATACTACCCCTCTACTTTAACCATATAATATATTTTATTAGCCATACCTCTATTTTCAGCAGTGTCAAGAACTTCTACTGTATGGCGTATCTTTCTTAACCCCAAACCTCTAGCGCATGCTATATGGTTTTGCTTACGGCCAATAAGACTTTTTACTAAAGTAACCTTGAATGTTTTAGCTTGAGTCATTTTAAATTACTCCTGAATCTCTTCAACAGAAAGACCTCTTTTCTCAGCGATCTCTTCTGGTGATTTAATTTTTGCCAAACCAGCGATAGTAGCTCTAACAACGTTTGCTGGGTTAGTTGAACCATAAGTCTTTGCTAAAACGTTATGCACACCTACAGCTTCAAAAACTGCACGCATAGCACCACCAGCAATAATACCTGTACCCGCTGAAGCAGGTTGCATAAACACCTTAGATGCTCCATGATTCGACATCACCGGATACCATAACGTATCATTATTTAAATTTACTGATACCATGTTTCTTTTAGCGCTTTCCATAGCCTTTTGGATAGCTATAGGCACTTCTCTTGATTTACCTCTACCTATTCCAATCTTGCCTTTGCCATCACCCACAACTGTCAAGGCAGCAAAGCTCATAATTCTACCACCTTTTACTGTCTTAGAGTGCCTTTTAACACTAACCAACTTTTCAATCAGTTCTTCATTTTTTTTCACTTCATTAGACATAATGAATAATCATCCATATTTTATTTATTAAAACTGTAGACCATGTTCTCTAGCAGCATCTGCTAAAGCCTTAACACGTCCATGATACTTATATCCTGATCTATCAAAAGCAACTCTTTCTATACCTTTTTCTTTGCATCTATTAGCGATTACTTCACCAATAACTATAGCAGATGCCACATTTCCAGTATATTTACACTTTGCTTTTATATCTTTTTCTACAGTAGATGCAGCAGCCAATACAGTAGAACCATCACCAGAAATAACTTGAGCATAAATATGCTTAGGTGTTCTATAAACACAAAGCCTAGTATGCCCTAATTCTTTTAGCTTGATTCTAGTACGCTTACTACGATTCAAACGAGCAGTTTTCTTATCCATAATAATACTATCCTTTACTACTACTTCTTCTTAGCTTCTTTCTTAGCTACAAATTCGTCTTCATAACGAACACCTTTACCTTTATAAGGTTCAGGTTTTCTATAATCTCTAATTTCGGCAGCTACTTTACCTAAAAGCTCCTTATCAGCACCTTTTAAAACTATCTCTGTAGGAGCTGGAGTTTCTGCTATTATCCCCTCAGGCAGCTGATAAACAACAGGGTGTGAAAAACCTAAAGTTAAATTTAATTCACTACCTTGAGCTTTAGCACGGTAACCAACACCTATAATTTTTAACTTTCTTTCAAATCCTTTTGTTACACCTTCAACCATATTACTTAATATAGCTCTAGCTGTACCAGATTGGGCAATAGCATTTTTGCTATTACTTGAAGGCTTGATATTAGCAACGTTATCAGCGATATCAAAATTCACATCAGTAGAGAATTTTTTTGTCAAAGTTGCTTTAGCACCTTTAACCTGCACCTCATTACCAGCAGCCACACTTATGCTAACTCCACTTGGTATAATGACAGGTTTTTTACCTATTCTTGACATTATTATATTCCTCCAAAATTAAGCCACGTAGCCAATAATTTCACCACCAATACCAAGAGCTCTAGCCTCTCTATCACTCACCAAACCTTTGGAAGTAGAAACGATAGCAACACCAAAACCACCATATACTTTAGGTAACTCTGCATGTGACTTATATATTCTTAAACTTGGCCTAGAAACTCTCTTGATCATCTCAATCACAGGAGCACCAGCATGGTATTTAAGCTCAATATTTATAGAAGGATGACCCTTTGCTGTTGTTGCTTTTGAACATTGTGCAACATAACCTTCTTTTACCAAAAAGTTTGCTATTTCCATTTTCATTTTTGAAAAAGGAATAGAAACGGTTTCTTTATGTGCCGAAAGACCATTTCTAATTCTTGTAAACATATCCGCTATAGGATCTTGCATACTCATAATCTAAATTCCTTATTACCAACTAGCTTTTTTCAGACCAGGAACATCACCTGCCATTGCATACTCTCTTAGTTTATTACGGCATAAACCAAATTTTCTATAAACAGCGTGAGGTCTACCTGTAACCTTACATCTTCTTTGAACTCTAGAAGCTGAAGAATTTACTGGTAATTTTTGCAGCTTAATTTGAGCTTCCCATTTTTGCTCTTCAGTAGAGTTTATATCAAGAATAATAGCTTTAAGCTCAGCTCTTTTTTGAGCATATTTAGCTACTAATTTCTCTCTCTTTAACTCTCTCTGAATCATAGATTTTTTTGCCATTTAAAACCTCAATTTAATTATGATTTAAAAGGAAAACCAAAAGCTCTTAGCAAAGCTCTTCCTTGGTCATCATTTTTAGCAGTAGTCGTTATTGAAATATCTAAACCTCTAATGATATCAATTTTATCGTAATCAATTTCCGGGAAAGAGATTTGCTCTCTCATACCCAAACTATAATTACCTCTACCATCAAAAGACTTAGGACTTAACCCCCTAAAATCTCTAATTCTAGGGACAGCAATTGTTATAAGTCTATCTAAGAACTCATACATACGCTCACCTCGTAACGTAACTTTACAGCCTATTGGCCAACCATCACGTATTTTAAAACCAGCGATAGATTTTTTAGACTTAGTAACAACTGGCTTTTGCCCAGCTATTGCTGTCAAATCGTTTAGCGCAAAAGTCATAATCTTTTTATCTTTTGCCGCATCACCAACACCCATATTAAGAGTAATTTTCTCAATACGAGGCACTTCCATTATATTATCCAATTTAAGCTCATCTTTTAACTTAGCAACAAGCTCTTTTTGATAATGATCTTTTAATCTTGCCATAAAACTTATTCCTATAAGTCTACAAGCTCGCCATTAGACTTAAAGTAGCGAACCTTTTTCTCATCAACAAATTTATAACCCACTCTATCAGCTTTTTGTGTAGCTGGGTTAAAAATAGCAACATTCGACGCATCTATAGGAAGCTCTTTTTCAACAACTCCACCTTCGATACTTCTATTCGGGTTTGGCTTAACGTGTTTTTTAACAACGTTTATGCCTTCTACCAAAACTAAAGAACCACCTTTAGCGAATGATTTAACTACGCCTCTGCGACCCTTGTCTTTTCCAGCAATGACTATTATGTCATCACCTTTTTTTAATCTATTCATTACCTACACCTCAATAAATAATTATAGTACTTCTGGTGCTAAAGATACAATCTTCATAAACTTTTCAGAACGAAGTTCCCTTGTAACTGGGCCAAAGATACGCGTGCCAATTGGCTGACCATTAGCATTTAACAGTACAGCTGCATTATTATCAAAACGAATCAAAGAACCATCTTTTCTGCGTACACCTTTAGCAGTCCTAACAACCACCGCATTGTACACATTTCCTTTTTTAGCCTTACCTCTTGGAGAAGCTTCTTTCACCGTAACCTTGATAACATCACCTATAGATGCATATCTACGATGAGAGCCTCCCAACACCTTTATACACTCAACTCTCTTAGCGCCACTATTATCAGCAACTTGGAGTTCTGTCTGCATTTGAATCATACAAATAACCCTTATTTGTTATTATATAAAGACTGCAGTGATTTTTTGCAGCCCAATAAATATATCAATAAACAAAAATAAAATCAAATTTATTATTTTTCTCTACGAATAATATCTACTAAACACCACTTCTTAGTTTTTGAATAAGGCCTAGTTTCCCTAAATTTAATAACATCACCTTCCTTACATTCATTTTTTTCATCATGAACATAATATTTAGTAGTTTTTTTCTCAAACTTACCATATAAAGGGTGCTTAACATATCTTTCAGCTTCTACAACTACAGTTTTATCCATAGCATCGCTAGAGACTTTACCCTCTAGTAATCTAATCTTATCATCCATCTTATAGGCACCTATCTATTCTTTTCTGATATTATTGTATTTATACGAGCAATATCTTTTTTTGCACTTTTAAATAAGTGGTTTTTCTTTAATTGCCCTGTACCCTTTTGCATACGAAGCGAGAACAACTGTTGTAGCAACTCGATTTTAGCTTCTTGCAACTGGTCAATACTTTTACCTCTATAATCTTTTAAAGTATCTTTTCTCTTCATTACATCACCTGCTTTTCAACAAAAGTTGTCGACACTGGCAACTTAGCAGCTGCTCTTGCAAAAGCTTCACGAGCCAACTCTTCTTTAACACCAGTAATCTCATATAGCACACGTCCTGGTTGAATTTGAGCAACCCAATACTCAACTGAACCTTTACCTTTACCCATACGGACTTCCAAAGGCTTTTGTGTAATAGGCTTATCTGGAAAAATTCTTATCCAAACCTTACCACCACGCTTAATGTGACGATTAATTGCTCTTCGTCCTGCCTCTATTTGTCTAGCAGTAATTCTACCTCTAGATGTTGCCTGAAGACCGAACTCACCAAAGCTTACTTTATTGCCTTTATGAGCCAAGCCTCTATTACGCATCTTTTGCTGTTTACGAAACTTTGTACGCTTAGGCTGTAGCATTATCTAGCTCCTTTTTTATTATTTTTCTTCTCAGCCAATTGACCCGGAAGAATTTCTCCTTTATAGATCCAAACTTTAACACCAATAACACCATAGGTTGTTAAAGCTTCAGCTGTAGCATAATCAACATCTGCTCTAAAAGTCTGTAGCGGAACCCTACCATCTCTAGCCCATTCAGAACGAGCTATTTCAGCACCCCCTAAACGACCACTTACCATAATTTTGATACCTTTAGCTCCTGACTTCATAGCAGCTTGCATAGCTTTTTTCATAGCTCTTCTAAACATCACTCTTTTTTCTAATTGTTGAGCAACACTTTCAGCCACTAATTTAGCCTCTAATTCTGGCTTACGAATCTCTTCTATGTTAATTTGTACAGGAATACCCATTAACTTATGCACTTCTGCACGTAATTTTTCAACATCCTCACCTTTTTTACCAATCACAATCCCAGGTCTTGCTGTATGAATTGTGATTTTAGCATTTTGAGCAGGTCTCTCTATTTGGATTTTACTTACTGCTGCAGACGCCAACTTCTTATGTAAGAACTCTCTTACCTTAATGTCTTCATTAAGTTTTGTAGCGTAGCTAGAGGAGTCTGCATACCAAGTTGAACGCCAGTCTCTTATATAACCCAAACGAATTCCATTAGGATTTACTTTTTGACCCATTATTACTACACCTCTTAATTTTTCTCAGCAACTTTCACAGTAATATGTGAAGTTCTTTTTAAAATACGATTACCCCTACCTTTAGCTCTTGCTTCAAAACGCTTCATAGTAGGGCCTTCATCTACAAATACAGTTGAGACATATAAAGAGTCAATATCCATACCGTCATTATGCTCAGCATTAGCGATTGCAGAGTTTAAAACATCTTTTATTAAAACCGCTGCTTTTTTATTACTAAAAGACAAAATATTAAGAGCTCTTTCTACTGGCAATCCTCTAACCTGATCAGCAACCAATCTGCATTTTTGAGCCGAGATTCTTGCAAATTTTAATTTAGCTTGTACTTCCATGTATATAACCCCAACTATTTCTTCTTAGCTTTTTTATCAGCTGCATGGCCACGATAGTTACGAGTTATAGCAAACTCTCCTAACTTATGACCCACCATTTCTTCTGTCATAAGAATTGGCACATGTTGCTGACCGTTATGTACAGCCATGGTTAAACCTATCATATCTGGCACGATCATCGATCTTCTTGACCAAGTCTTGATCGGCTTTTTAGAATTACTTTCTTGCGCTTCAAAAACCTTTTTTAGCAGATGATGATCTACAAAAGGTCCTTTTTTTAACGAACGAGGCACACCCTTCTCCCTAATTACTTACGTTTTTGAACAATTAATTTATTAGAGCGCTTATTTTTACGCGTCTTATAACCTTTTGTAGGTACGCCCCAAGGTGTAACAGGATGTCTACCACCTGAAGTACGACCCTCTCCACCACCATGTGGGTGATCTACCGGGTTCATAGCCACACCTCTAACAGTAGGCCTAATTCCTCTCCAACGCTTAGCACCAGCCTTACCTAGAGATTTTAGGTTATGTTCAGAGTTAGATACAACACCAATAACTGCTCTACAATCTAAAAGCACTCTTCTCATCTCACCCGATCTTAAACGAATAATTGCATATGCATTATCCTTACCAACAAGCTGAGCAAAAGTCCCAGCACTTCTGATCATCTGAGCACCTTTCTTAGGCTTCATTTCTAGATTATGAATTACTGTACCTAAAGGGATGTTTCTAAGTGGCATGCAATTGCCAACAGCCACATCAACTTTCTCACCAGAAATTATTGACATGTCTTTGCTTAGGCCCTTAGGTGCAATCACATATCTTCTCTCACCATCAGCGTATAAAACTAAAGCAATATTTGCGCTACGGTTAGGATCGTATTCAATCCTTTCAACCTTAGCTACAATATCATCTTTATTTCTTTTAAAGTCAACTATACGATAGTGCTGCTTATGACCACCGCCTTGATGACGCACTGTTATTCTACCAGTATTATTTCTACCAGCATTTTTTTTCTTTACTTCTACCAAACCTTTGAATGGCTTACCTGTATGTAATTCTGTATTTTTTACGCTCACTACGTGGCGACGGCCAGGTGAAGTAGGTTTAGCTTTTTTTATTTCAATCATGACTTACAAACCTTCTTAAAAATTACTCTGCACCAACAAAATTGATATCATGCCCTTCAGCAAGCTTCACATAAGCTTTCTTCCAAGCTTTTGTTTTACCCTCAATACGGCCAAATCTTCGTGCTTTACCCTTCACGTTAAGGATATTAACTGATTCAACCTTAACTTCAAATAGCTGCTCAATTGCATCCTTAACATCATACTTGTTAGCGAACCTAGCAACCTCAAACACAACTGTAGAATTAGCATCCGATAAACCATAAGTTTTGTCAGACACATGAGGTCTTATAACAGTTTTTAATATTTTTTCTTGAGAACTCATACTAACTTCTCCTCTATTTCTTTTATTGCTTTTTTAGTAACAACTACATTTTCAAAGCACACCAAAGAAACTGGGTTAATATCTACAGAATCACACACAGCCACATTCTTAAGGTTTCTTGAAGAAAGGTATAAGTTCTCATCAAACTCCTCAACACCAACCACAAAAAGCACATCTTTAAGACCCAAAGTATCAACAATAGCTTTAAATTCTTTTGTTTTTGGAGTTTCTAACTTCATTCCTTCAACAATAATCATTCTACCTGATCTTAACAATTCAGATAAGATTGATTTAACTGCTCCAGCATACATCTTACGATTAACTTTTTGTTTATAACTTTTAGGTTTAGCGGCAAATGTAACTCCACCCTTTCTAAAGATAGGTGAGCGGATGGTCCCAGCTCTAGCTCTACCTGTACCTTTTTGTCTCCAAGGTTTTGCTCCACCACCAGAAACTTCTGATCTAGTTTTTTGAGCTTTTGTACCTTGACGAGCACCTGCCATATAGGCAACAACAACCTGGTGAATTAAAGACTCGTTATAGTCGATTGCAAAAACATTATCTGCAACATCAACACAACCAGCCTCTTTACCAGTTAATGATTTAATATTTAAGTCCACAATAACTCTCCGGTATTTTAATATTTAATCTACTAACTCTTTACTGCTGAAGAAACTATAACATCTCCACCAACCGCTCCTGGAATACCACCTTTTAAAAGAAGTAAACCATTTTCTGCATCTACTCTTACAACTTCAAGTGACTGGATAGTAACATTCTCATTACCCATATGCCCAGCCATTTTCTTGTTCTTAAAAACTCGGCCTGGAGTTTGGTTCTGACCAGTAGAACCATGCACCCTATGAGATAAAGAGTTACCGTGAGTAGCATCTTGTGTACTAAAATTATGACGCTTTACAGCACCTGCAAAACCTTTACCTTTAGATACACCTCTTACATCAACTTTTTGACCAGCCTCAAACACTGTAGCGTCAAAAGATGAACCAACTTGGTACTTATTATCACCTTCGATTGTAAATTCCCACAAACCTCTTCCCGGCTCTACACTAGCTTTAGCGTAGTGCCCAGACATAGGCTTATTTACATTAGAACGTTTTTTAAAGCCAGTAGTTACCTGAATAGCATTATAACCATCCTTTTCAACAGTTTTAACTTGCGTAACCGTATTTGGCTCTACATGTATAACTGTCACAGGTATAGAAACACCATCTTCAGTAAAAATACGAGTCATACCACATTTGCGACCAACTAATCCTAAAGACATTATTTAATCCTCTATTATTATTATATTAACTCCATGATTGCGATTGACCACAGAGACCTAATAGCTACTTTTTTGGAATTTCTGAAATTATATTCAAAAAAGTAACGTATATATTAGCTTAAACTGATCTGAACATCAACACCTGATGCTAAATCTAGTTTCATAAGAGCGTCCACAGTCTTATCTGTAGGCTCTACGATATCAATCAATCTCTTATGAGTTCTTATCTCATATTGATCTCTTGCTTTTTTATTTACGTGAGGAGAAATCAAAATTGTAAATCTTTCCTTACGAACTGGTAAAGGGATAGGTCCCTTAACTTGTGCCCCTGTTTTCTTAGCAGTATCAACTATTTCTTGCGTAGAAACATCAATAAGCTTATGATCAAAGGCTTTCAATCTAATTCTAATACGTTGATTATTTATAGCCATTTTTTATTTCCTTTTAATTATGAGTTACGAGATTTTATAATTTCAGCAGCGATATTATTTGGCACTTCTGCATACTTTTTAAATTCCATAGAGAAAGAGGCTCTACCTTGACTCATAGAGCGTACATTAGTTGCATAACCAAACATCTCTGCAAGAGGAACTAAAGCGCTAACTACTCTACCACTTGGGTTTTCATCCATACCTTCGATAATACCTCTTCTTCTGTTTAGGTCACCCATAACATCACCAAGATAATCCTCAGGAGTTACAACCTCAACCTTCATAATTGGCTCAAGTATACAAGCATTCGCCTTCTTAGCACCTTCTTTAAGAGCCATGGAACCTGCAATCTTAAATGCCATTTCAGATGAGTCAACATCATGATATGAACCATCAAATAGTGTAGCTTTAACACCTATCATAGGATAGCCCGCTAAAACACCATTTGACAATTGCTCTTCAATACCTTTAGAAACAGAACCTATATACTCTTTAGGAACCACACCACCAACGATAGCATCAACGAACTCATAAACTTTCTCTTCACCATTCTCATCCTGGCCAGATAACGGTTCGAATTTCACATATACATGACCATATTGACCACGACCACCCGACTGACGAACAAATTTAGATTCTTGCTCAACGGTTGATCTAATAGTTTCTCTGTATGCAACTTGTGGATTACCAACATTTGCCTCTACTTTAAACTCACGTCTCATACGATCAACAATAATATCTAAGTGAAGCTCGCCCATTCCAGAAATAATTGTCTGACCACTTTCTTCATCAGTTTTAACTCTAAATGAAGGATCTTCCGCAGCCAATTTACCTAAAGCAATACCCATCTTCTCTTGATCTGCTTTTGTCTTAGGCTCAACAGCAACAGAAATAACTGGCTCAGGGAACTCCATTCTCTCAAGAACCACTACTTTATCAAGATCACACAATGTATCACCAGTAGTTACATCTTTAAGACCAATACAGGCAGCAATATCACCAGCTCTAACTTCTTTAATCTCTTCACGCTTATTAGCATGCATCTGAACTATACGTCCTACACGCTCTTTCTTACTCTTAACAGGGTTATAAACCGCATCACCAGACTTAAGAACACCAGAATAAACACGTATAAATGTAAGGTTACCAACAAATGGATCAGTAGCTAATTTAAACGCCAATGCCGCAAAAGGCTCATCATCAGAAGATTTTCTTGCTGCTGGCTGACCATCTTCAGTTTCACATCTAATAGCAGGAACTTGGTTAGGTGCCGGCAAATAACGCACAACACCATCAAGAACAGCTTGAACACCCTTATTTTTAAATGCCGAGCCACAAAAAGCTAATACGATTTCGTTAGAAATCACACGCTTACGTAGACCTTCATGGATTTCTTCTTCAGTAAGCTCACCCTCTTCCAAGTACTTTTCCATAAGCTCTTCAGAAGCTTCCGCAGCAGCCTCTACCATTTCCATACGAAGCTCTTCTGCTCTATCTTGAAGTTCTGCAGGAATATCAACAAGCTCATAAGTAAGACCCATGTCTTCTTCATTCCACATAATAGCTTTCATTCTAATAAGGTCTATTACACCCTTAAAATCTTCCTCAGCACCAATATTTAACTGCACAGGAACAACATTAGCTTTTAATCTAGTTCTAATCTGAGCACAAACTCTTTCAAAATCAGCACCAGATCTATCCATTTTATTAACAAATACTATTCTAGGAACACCGTACTTATTTGCCTGACGCCATACAGTTTCTGATTGAGGCTCAACACCTGAAGAACCACAAAACACAACCACAGCACCATCAAGAACACGTAAAGAACGCTCTACTTCAATTGTAAAATCAACGTGGCCTGGAGTATCAATAATATTTACACGATGCTCATCAAATTGTTGATCCATACCTTTCCAAAATGTAGTAGTCGCAGCTGAAGTAATTGTAATACCTCTTTCTTGCTCCTGCTCCATCCAGTCCATTGTAGCAGCACCATCATGCACCTCACCTATCTTATGAGATAGCCCTGTATAAAAAAGGATACGCTCAGTAGTAGTAGTTTTACCTGCATCAACGTGAGCACAGATACCAATATTTCTATATTTCTCTAAAGCTGTTTTACGAGACACTATCTTTCTCCTTAATTACCATCTAAAGTGAGCAAATGCTTTGTTAGCTTCTGCCATTTTATGAGTATCCTCTCTTTTTTTGACAGCAGCACCCCTGCCCTCTAAAGCCTCTAGGATTTCAGCAGCAATTCTATCACCCATAGTGCTCTCTTTTCTCTTACGAGCAGCTTCTATAATCCATCTCATCCCCAAAGTTTGGCGACGCTCTGGTCTAACCTCAACAGGAACTTGATAAGTAGCACCCCCAACACGGCGAGATTTAACCTCAACCATAGGACTAACACTTTCTAAAGCCTGCTCAAAAGCTTCAACCTCACTAACTGAAGCATTTTTTGCTTTAATCTTATCAAATGCACCATATACAATTTTTTCTGCAATAGATTTTTTACCATCTAACATTATATGGTTAACAAATTTAGTAACAACCTGACTCTTATATTTAGGATCAGGTAAAATATCTCTTTTAGGAGCTCTATTTCTTCTAGACATTAATACACCTTTTTAAATTAAAGTTAAAACACAAACTAAGACTTAGGACGCTTTGTACCATACTTAGAACGGCCATGCTTACGATTATTAACACCTGAAGTGTCTAAAGCACCCCTAACAATGTGGTAACGAACACCTGGCAAGTCTTTAACCCTACCACCTCTGATTAGCACTACACTGTGCTCTTGTAGGTTGTGACCTTCACCACCAATGTAACTTGTTACCTCAAAACCGCTCGTTAATCTCACACGAGCAACTTTTCTAAGTGCTGAGTTAGGCTTCTTAGGAGTTGTAGTATAAACTCTTGTACATACACCCCTTCTTTGAGGACAAGCCTTCAACGCAGGAACCTTAGATTTAACAACCGATCTCTTGCGAGGGTTGTTCACCAACTGATTTATAGTTGCCATTAGTTATTATTCTCCGTTTTTTTATTATCAGTTTTAAATTTTATGTAAATTCTTAATCCCACTTTTATACAAAAATGGCATTAGACGACAATAATAACAAAAAAACAAATAAAATAAAAGAAAAATACTACTCTTTTGCAGTACCAAAAACTGACTTAAAAGCCAGATACAAATAGTTACACATAGAATAAATTGTCAGAATGACTGCTATGTATAACATTAAAAACCCCAAAAATATAAACCAAGTATTAAAACTTGCATAATCCACTTGATAGTCAAAATTTATAGCAGGCTTGATAAGGAAAATGAATAAAGCTGCCATTTGTGCCGTGGTTTTAACTTTGCCCCAACATCCAACCTTAACAACACTACGCTGGCCTAATTCTGCCATCCACTCACGTAAAGCTGAAACAACTATCTCTCTACATATCATTATAATAGCAGGAATAGTCGCCCACCAATAAGGGTACATCTCAATAAATAAACATAATGCTGTAGCAACAATCAACTTATCTGCAACTGGATCAAGAAATGCTCCTAACTTACTAGTTTGCTGCCACCTACGTGCTAAATACCCATCCAACCAATCAGTAGCTGCTCCAAACAAAAATAAAGTCGCTGTAATACCATGATGGTGAGGAAATTCAAAGTAATAGCAAATTACTATAAAAGGTATTAAAACCAAACGTCCAAAAGTTAAGATGTTAGGAATATTAAAAAACATATCTATACTCCCGTATGACCAAAGCCACCATCTGCCCTACTTGTCACATTAGAGAACTCTTCAACTAGTTCAAATCTTGCCTGCACAACTGGCACTACAACAAGCTGAGCAAACCTCATTAAGGGCTCAATCTCTATAGTTTCTTGGGACCTATTAAAACAAGAAACCTTTAGCTCACCCTGATAATCCGAATCTATAAGTCCCGTCCCATTACCCAAAACCAACCCCCTTTTATGACCCAATCCAGATCTAGGAAGGATCAAGGCTGCATAGTTAGGGTTTGCTATATTTATCGCCACACCCGTACCTATAAGCTTGCATTCGCCCGGCATTAGAAAAACCTTTTCTTTAATACAAGCACTTAAATCCACTGCTGCTGAACCTTCCGTTCCATACGCCGGCGCCTCTTTTATATTTTCTTTATCCAAAATTTTAATCTGTATTTTCATAACAAAAGCACCTTATATAACAAAAACCCCAACCAAATAACCCAGCAACACAAATAATGGCAGTGCTGGCATATAACCATCTAATCTATCAAGTATTCCCCCGTGTCCTGGCAAAATGTTACCACTATCTTTTACACCAGCAATACGCTTCATCATACTTTCAAAGACATCGCCTATGACAGATACTGCAGCAACAATAGCTAAAACCGTAACCATCAATAAATACTGCACAACACTCAAATCCATAAAGAACAAAAATACTACTGCAACAACGATTGAACCTATAAGCCCCCCCAATAAACCTTCTATTGTTTTATTTGGACTTAAGCGTGGCAACATCTTTTTCTTGCCAATAGCTTTACCAGTAAAATAAGCCACACTATCAGCTGCAGCAATTACTAGTATAAACATAAATATCCAAGCTACACCATTACTATGCAACACATACAAACTTGCACAAAAAGGAGAAACAACAAAAAGTCCCATAAAAAGCATCTGGTTAGTAGTTAGAGCATCTATCTTTTGTCTTTCATACTGGTTTAACTTAAATATTGCATATAGCCAAAACAATGGAAATACAAATTGCAAATATACAAAGAAACTAGAAACCAAAAACGTTGTCGCAGAAAACACTATTAAATTTCTCACCATATCATCTTCTGAGGTTTTTGCAAGCTTCAGCCATTCATAGGCTGCCAATATAGACACCAAAAAAACTCCTACACCAAATAAATAATCCGATGCGCAAAGTAAAAAACCAAACACAATCGTAACCAATACTATACCTGTTAATATTCTCTCTTTCATATTATCCTCTTATCTATAAAAAAACCTTAAATATGCTCTACACTCTTGCCAAATCTTCGCTGACGAGAATGAAAATAATCTACCGCTTGTTGCATTTCCTTTTTGGAAAAATCTGGCCACATCACATCCGTAAAATACATTTCAGCATATGCCAATTGCCACAACATAAAATCACTAAGCCTAACCTCTCCACTAGTGCGAATAAGCAAATCTATAGGAAGCGTTCCACCAATTAAGTATTTTTCAAAAGAATTGCTATCTAGATCATCTGGAGATAAACCGCTTAAAACCACATCTTTAGCAAAAGCTTTTGCTGCGTTTACAATATCCCAGCTGCCTGAGTAATCAATAGCTATCCTAAGTTCTAGACCTGTATTGTCTTTGGTTAGATCCTCACTTTGAACTATCTTTTCCAGCAATTTTTTAGACAATCTTGATCTATCACCAACCACTTTAAGGACAATGTTATTTTTATCAAGCTTTGGAGCTTTATCTTTTAGTGTTTTATAAAAAAGATCCATCAAATCCGAAACTTCTTGAGGTGATCTAGACCAATTATCGCGACCAAAAGCAAACAAGGTAAGCACTTCGACAGAATTCTCAGCACAATACTCTATCGCAGCATCAACACTTGCTATTGAACTCTTGTGACCAAAAACCCTTGGCTTAAACTTTTTTCTTGCCCACCTACCATTGCCATCCATAATTATGGCAACATGTTTTAGAGCGCTATTCTCAGCCAAAGTCATAAATATATTTTGATAACATGATGTATTGATTAAATAATAAGAAAGAACAGTTGTAAATACAAGCTTTATTCAGGAATTAAGAATTTAAAGAGACAGTAAGTCTTGTTCTTTTTTAGCTGCCATAGCGTCAGCTTGAGCTACCATTTTATCAGTAAGCTTCTGGATACTATCTTCTGCTCTTTTAGCTTCATCTTCTGTGATTTCTTTTTCTTTAAGCAGCTCTTTGATATCGCTGTTAGCATCACGACGAATATTTCTAATAGAAATTCTGCCGCTTTCTGTCTCTGATTTAACAAGCTTAACAAGCTCTCTTCTTCTCTCCTCATTTAAAGCTGGCATTGGAATCCTAAGACTATCACCCAAATTAGCTGGGTTAAGCCCAAGATCAGAAGTCAAAATAGCTTTTTCAATTTTAGAAGCCAATCCCTTTTCCCAAGGTGTAATCCCCAATGTTCTGGCATCTAAAACTGTTATGTTAGCAGCCTGTGAAATTGGCGTCTCAACACCATAGTAATCTATAGTGATATGAGCCAAAACATCAGGGTGTGCTCTTCCTGTTCTAATTTTTGCCAAATCATCTGCTAAAACATCTAGTGATTTAGTCATTCTAGCTTCTGCATCCCTTATAACGTCATTTATCATAAAATTTTTCCTTAATTTAAAGTTACCCAAGTACCATACTTAGAATCAGTTACAGCATCAAGTAAAGCATATGGCTGACCTAAGTCAAAGACGTAAATAGGTATATTAAAATCTCTACACTGAGTAAAAGCTCCTAAATCCATTACACACAACTCCTCACGCACAACCTCTTCAAAGCTAACTTGTTCAAAACGTTTAGCATCTGGATGCTTATTTGGGTCTTTATCATAAATACCATCAACCGTAGTGGCCTTAAGTAATGCATCTGCATTTATCTCAACAGCTCTAAGGCTAGCTGAACTATCTGTAGTAACAAAAGGGTTGCCAGTTCCACCAGCAAATATAACTACCTTACCAGCATCTAATGCTTGATTATACTCGTGTGCACTAGCAACTTTAAGTAGCCCATCAACACCTCTTGCAGAGAAAACATCGACATCTAAGCCCTCTGACATAAGCATATCACGCAATGCTAAAGCATTTATCATAGTTGCTATCATACCCATAGAATCAGCTGTGGCTCTTCTAATTTTATCACCAAAATTAGCTCTACCCCCACGTAAGATATTGCCGCCTCCGACAACTATAGCTAACCCAATACCTAGCTGGGTAATAATTTTAATCTGATTCAAAATAGGCTGTGCAGCTTCAACACTTATACCAAAACTATGATCTGCAGATAGAGACTCTCCACTAAGTTTAAGCAAAATGCGCTTAAACTTTGGAGCCATTTTAGAATATTCTGACGAATCGCTAGACATAAAATTAACCTTTGATTTGGTTCATTACCTCTGTTGCGAAATCTTCTTCTTTTTTCTCGATACCTTCACCAACATCTAAACGGATAAAGCCAAGTACTTTTGCACCCTTATCTTTAACTAGTTTTTCAACCTTGATGCTAGGATCTTTTACAAAAGCTTGACCTAAAAGAGCAACCTCCTCTAAGAACTTGCGAATTCTTCCTTCGATCATTTTTTCAATGATCTCCATAGGCTTACCACTTTCTTTTGCTTGAGCTGTGAAAATTTCTTTTTCTTTAGCTACAACATCAGCGGGAACTTCATCACCTGAAACAACCATAGGGTTTACAGCAGCAACATGCATAGCGATATCTTTAGCAAGCTCTTCATCGCCACCTTCTAGAGCAACTACAACACCTATTTTACCACCATGAACATATGATCCTAACGTAGGAGCCTCTATAGTTTTTACTCTACGAACTTGAATATTCTCACCAATTTTTGCAATTAGTGATTTTCTTGCTTCTTCTACTGTTTCTTTATGGATGGAAAGCTTAGCAGTTAAAACCTCTTCTATATCCTGCGCGTTTGCAGTATGAGCAGCCTTAACAGCTTCTTTAGCAAAAGTTTTAAAACTTTCATCTCTAGCAACAAAGTCAGTTTCTGAATTAATCTCAAGCAGTATTGCTTTACCATCAGCAGCATAAGCTTCTATAACACCTTCAGCAGCAACACGAGACGCCTTCTTATCAGCTTTTGCTTGACCAGAAATTCTCATTTCTTCAGCAGCTTTTTCAATATCCCCATTTGTAGCAACAAGAGCTTTCTTACACTCCATCATGCCCGCACCAGTTCTTTCTCTAAGTTCCTTTACTAATTTAGCAGAAATATTTGACATTGCTTTAGCTCCTATTAGTCTTCTTTTGCTTCTGTAGTTTCTTCAGTCTTTGCTGCTATAGCTCTATCTAAACCTTGAGCATCGATAATAGCATCAGCAAACTTACTCATATAAAAAGATATTGATTTAACCGCATCATCATTACCTGGAATAATGTAGTCAATACCTTCTGGATTAGAGTTTGTATCTACTACAGCTACAACCTTGATACCTAACTTTTTAGCTTCTTGGATAGCAATGTGCTCCTTATTACTATCGATAACCACGATAGCATCAGGGATACCACCCATTTCTTTGATACCACCAAGGACTTTCTCTAACTTTTCGATAGTTCTTAAGTTCTGTAACATTTCTTTTTTAGTTAGAGACTCTAAAGTACCATCTTCTCTCATTTTTTCTAACTGAGCTAACCTTTTGATAGATTGTCTAACAGTTTTATAGTTAGTAAGCATACCGCCTAACCATCTGTGACTTACATATGGCATACCACATCTTTTAGCTTCAGCTTCAACTATTGATTGTGCTTGTCTCTTAGTACCAACAAAAAGTACTTTACCGCCATTAGCTATTGTTTTACCAACAAAATTTACAGCATCTTGGAAAAGTGGGACTGTTTTTTCTAAGTTGATAATATGAACCCCATGGTTAATACCGAAAATGTATTCGTTCATCTGTGGGTTCCAGAAAGCTTTTTTGTGTCCAAAATGCACACCAGCTGATAACATATCTTTCATTAATGACATTTGTTTTTCCTCTTTTGGGTTATTATCTAGCATCTAAACTATTTCAAATATCCTAGGACACCCCTTGAAATAGATATAATTTGAAAAGATGCTTGATTTATTAAATTAACATATACCTGCTTAAAAATACATTTCAAGCTCGCCTATCATATCACAACTTAACTAAAAATTACAAAGCTATTTGGCTATTTAATTATTTCGTAAAATGCTACAATACCAAACATATTTTTAAAAAATTTAATATCTAAAATGATTTCTCTAATTGTTGCTTACGATAAAAACTTTGGAATCGGTAAAGAAAACTCTTTGGCTTGGAAGCTTTCTGAAGATTTAAAGAATTTTAAAAAAATAACCGAGAATAACTATATTGCAATGGGAAGAAAAACTTTTGAGTCTATCGGAAGACCTCTACCAAATCGTAAGAATATAATTTTAACTAGAGATAAAAACTACAAGCAAGATAACTGCTTAATTATTCATTGCGTAGAAGAAATAATCAATTTTGCACAATCTAAACCCCATTATGAAATATTTATAATTGGTGGCGCTCAAATATATAAAGAATTTATAAATCTAGCTGATAGACTGTATATCACTGAAGTTGATACACAGATTAAAGATCTTGATGCATTTTTCCCCAAGTGGGATGAATCAAAATATAAACGCATAGGTCAAAAACAATACTCAAAAGATGATAAAAATGAGTTTGATTTTACGTTTAGTGTATTTGAAAAAATATAGCTGATTAAAAGAACTCAGCCAATATAAACCTAAAAAACACTGTTTAATTATAAGCTTCTATTAGCTATACTCATTTTTACTTTTATTTTTATAAGAAAAACTATCTTATATGTATAACAAAGAATTTCAAACAACCGCTTATATTTCGTTAATATATAGTTCCAGGATGATAGGGTTGTTTATAATATTCCCTATATTTAGTTTATATATTAACCATCTACAATATGCTACCCCTTTTCTAATAGGCTTAGCACTGGGTATATATGGACTAACGCAAGCTATGCTACAAATTATTCTAAGTATATTATCTGACCGCTTTGGTCGCAAACCTATAATAGTGTTTGGATTAATACTTTTAATTATAGGAAGTATCATAGCTGCTTGTTCAACCAATATTTATGGAATTATAATAGGTAGAGCTATTCAAGGAGCTGGAGCAATTGGCAGTACACTTACAGCACTAGTCGCTGATACAACTAAAGAAGAAAATCGCCTTAAAGCAATGTCTATGATCGGGCTATCTATTGGGTTTTCTTTTATCGTGGCAATGATGCTTAGCTCTATTTTAAATAGCATTATCGGATTATCAGGAATTTTTTGGCTAACTGCTATATTTGGTGTAGCTGGAATACTTATGCTGGCCAAAATTCCTACCCCCAAAACTCCTAGTTTCCACCATGAAGCTAAGACAGTGTTTGGACTAGTCAAAGATGTAATCATTCACCAAGAACTTTTACGCCTTAATTATGGTATATTTAGTTTGCACGCCATACTAACAGCTCTTTTTATAATAGTTCCAACCATCTTAACAAATATTTTACAAATCCCAACCAGTTACCAATGGATGATATATCTGCCTGTTTTAATAATATCATTTTTCATGATGTTCCCATTTGTCATGATCGCTGAAGTTAAACGTAAAATGAGAAAGTACTTTATATTAGCAATAGCTCTACTGGCCATATGCTTAACAGGCCTAGTGTTTGGATATAGCCAAACCCTTGTAGTAAGTACTACACTTGTCTTCTTTTTTGCAGCTTTTACTTTCTTAGAATCATGCCTACCATCATTAGTATCTAAAATTGCCCCTGCTGGTAGCAAGGGTACTGCTATGGGAGTTTTCTCCAGCTGCCAGTTTTTAGGTATTTTTATAGGAGGCACTTTAGGAGGAATTATTTTTCATCACTTTGAAATTCTAGGCGTATTAATATTTTGTATTCTATTAGCGCTTTCATGGTTAATAATTTCTCTAGCCATGGCTGAACCAACTTATTTAAACTCAAAGATTTACAAATTAAACTGTCATGTATCTGAAATCAAAGATCATTTAGAAAAATTTCTCCTTAGTCAAAAAGGTGTTTATGAGTCTATAGTTTGTTCAGATGAGGAAACAATTTATCTAAAAATAGATAAAAAAGAATTCAACGAAAACTCGTTTATCTATAAAATACAAAGGGAATTTAATTGTCAGCCCATTAATCCATAACCACATCACACTGTGGTCATAGGACTTATTTTCTTAAACTAAACTATACCAATTTAGTATACTCAAACCATTGAAAATAAAGGCTTTGAATGAGATTTATTTTTTTGATTTTGTGAATTATTATGTTACAATTTGAGCGTACTTTTTTAATCTAAGCTAGTGGGGGACTAGTAACCATATACAAGCTTAGGTTTTAGGTTAGAAAAAGTGACTACAACCAAGCCAAGCCTATTTTTTCTTCCTCCAACTTTTAATAAAAAATCAATTTATTTGATTATCACTTCAATGACTAAGGAGAAAACAATATGTTACCAACGCTTATGTCTGTAGATCTTGCAAGATGGCAGTTTGGTCTAACAGCATCATTTCACTTCTTATTTGTACCTTTAACTTTAGGTTTAACGTGGATTATATTCACAATGGAACTAATGTATATAAGAACAGGAAAAGAAGTTTACAAAGATATGGTAAAGTTTTGGGGTAAATTACTCGGAATAAACTTTGCCTTAGGAATTATTACTGGACTTACTATGGAGTTTGAGTTTGGTACTAACTGGTCTTATTATTCACAATCTGTAGGTGATATCTTTGGTACACCTCTGGCTATAGAAGGGCTTGCTGCATTTATGCTTGAGTCAACTTTTGCTGGGTTATTTTTTTTTGGCTGGGATAAGCTATCAAAGAAACAGCATTTATTATCTACTTTTTGTATGGCTATAGGATCAAGCTTCTCAGCTCTTTTAATCTTAGTAGCAAACGGATACATGCAACACCCTGTTGGTTCTGAGTTTGTAGCATCAACTATGAGAATGGAAACTGTTAGTTTATTAGACGTATTTTTAAACCATACTGCTCAAACTAACTTTGGTCATGTAATGACTGCTGGTTATACTACTGCAGCAATGTTTGTTGTAGGAATTAGCGCATACTATATAATTAGAGGTCGCGATTTAGCTTTTGCTAAAAGGTCTCTAGGTATAGGACTTGGCTTTGGCTTAGTGACATGTATCGTTGCGATACTTTTCGGTGATGCAAACGGTGTTGATGTTTTTAAAGTACAACCTTTAAAAATGGCTGCTATAGAAGCAGAATGGGAAACATCAAAAGCTCCTGCTGCATTTAATGCTGTAGCTTTACCAAGCCAAAAAGAACAAAAAAATAATTACGCTGTCGAAATCCCAGCTGTATTGGGATTGATAGCAACTCACTCTACAGATGTACAAATCCCTGGCGTTAAAGCAATACTATACGGGAAAATGACAGCTGATGGCACTAGAGATCCAAACTTTGCTTACTACAGAAATATAAAAACTGGCATAACTGCTGGTGTCTCTCCGGAGGAAGCTGAAGCTAATCCTAGCATTTATGAAAAAGTCCCTTCTGCGTTGGTTATGATAAAACAAGGTGGTTTAGCTTATGCAGATCTTCTAAAATGGAGAGAATCTGGTCACAACGACGATAAGCCAAACAGTAACTATAAATATTACAATAACCCTGAATATCAAAGATATATTGGTTTTGGTAAAATGTTAACCCAAGCAGCTACAGAAAAATATGGTGTAGCTGATTCTACAACTATCGCTAAAGCTGCTAATAACTCAGAGCTAGTTAAATCAGTTGCTACAAACATGGTTCCTGATGTTGCTAGTGTTTTCTGGAGTTTCAGGGTAATGGTATTCATAGGGTTCTTTATGTTTGGGTTGATAATAGTTGGTCTAATTTTACTAATTAGAAATGTTCTAACTAGCAACGCCTTTACTAGGTTTACTTTAAGGATTATGACATGGTCAATACCTCTACCATTTATCGCATGTTTAGCAGGATGGTATGTAACAGAACATGGACGCCAACCTTGGACAGTATACAATGAATTGCCTACTAGCATTAGCTCATCTGCTTTAACTTCTACAGATGTTGCCACCTCTATAGCAATCTTCTTGCTGATAGATACTGCTATGTTTGCTGTATTACTATTCTTAATGTTTAAATACGCTAAGCTTGGACCTAGCTCATTAGGAACTGGTAAATATCACTTTGAAAAAAACAAACAAGGTAAATAAGGAGAGGTAAATGTTATTAGATGTTTTACAAATTATCTCTTGGCTAGTTGTAGGTGTTTTAATATTTTTAGTAGCGGCTACAGTTGGTTTTGATTTTGGTGTAGGGATTCTAGCTAAATTTGTAGGCAAAGATGACTATGAAAAAAGAGCTATCATAAACATTGTTGGTCCTACTTGGGATGGAAGCCAAGTTTGGTTTATTACAGCAGGTGGAGCAATTTTTGCAATATGGCCTCAAGTATATGCTACTAGTTTCTCTGGCTTATATATTGCGATTTTAGTGGTGTTATGGGGATTATTCTTAAGACCGCCAGCTTTTGAATACAGAAAGAAAGTTGATAATCCAAAATGGAAAAATTTCTGGGACTGGATGCTAGTATTAGGTAGTGTAATTCCAATAGTTGTGATGGGTGTAGCTGTTGGTAACTTATATTTAGGCTTCCCTATATCTTATGATGATACTGCAAGACTAGTATACGGCACAATAGTAAATGGACAATACCAATCCATGTGGGTTACACTAATCCATTTACTGTCACCTTTTGCTTTGTTATTTGGCGTATTTGCTTTAATCATGGCTCTTATGCATGGTTCAGCCTATGCAAAATTAAGAACCACAGGTACATTAAGAGATAGATTTAGAAAAGTAACGAACGTATCAGCTATGACTTATATACTAATATTTATAATAGCTGGTATCTGGATTACTTTTATTCCTGGTTATCAATATACCCCAAATGCAAACTTAGTAAATATGTCTGATGCTTTGCATCACCCTTTCACATCTAGCACTGTATCTACTAACTATTCCTGGTATTATAATTTTAACCATGCACATATTTGGATGTGGCTTGCTCCAATATTAGCTATAGTTGGTGCCTTGCTTGTAATTAAATTTAACAAGCAAGATAAAGATGGGTTTGCATTTTTAGCAAGTACAGCTTCTATACTTGGTGCTGTATTAACTGTTGGATTTGCACTGTTCCCATTTATCATGGTATCTAACACTGGTGGACACCAATATAGCTTAACAATCTGGAACGCTAGTAGTAGTCAGACATCTTTAATAGGTATTTTGTGTGCTGCGGTGATAATCCTACCCATCATCTTTAGCTATACATTCTTTGTATATAAAAAAATGTGGGCTAATGGTCGCAGAACATCTGTCCAAGAAATTAAAGCTAACTCATTAGAAATGTACTAATTCAAGGAGAAAATATATGTATTATTTAGCATGGATAATATCAGCATTTTTAGCAACTAGTGCTGGTTGCTATGTTGCTAGCAGAATAGATAAAAAAGAACCTTAAACTATTGATTTGTAATAATTTTCTCATTTCCAGACAGCTTGATTCCCTAAGTTATTTCCCCTCCTGTTTTAAAGTATTTAACTCCTAAGGAGGTACATTTCGGAATCAAAATTAATATTAAGGGTACAATCTAGACTATCAAAAACTCTTAGTTCTTATTAACTCACCTTACGCATTTTAGTTATGAATTTCTAATTTCATATAACTCCTTAAGAGCAATAGCGTTAGATCTAACTAATAGCTTATATTTCAGAGCGAAGTGGTTTAGTGAAGTTTTTATCTTAAGCATTTCTAGTTTACAAAAAGCTACTAATGAGCAAAAAATATGATTTCTTTGAGTTTTCTCAACTTTAGTTGGTGAGGCTGATAAAGAAGTATTTTGCTTAATTGATTTATGATAAACCTCTATTTGCCATCTTTTTTGATAGTCATGGTATAACTGATTAGAATCTATTTCTAAATCATTTGTTACAAGATATAAAATTCCTTTTGTACCGTTCTCGTTTATGAAAATCTTTTTTGTTAAAAGCACAGGGAAATTCATATCTTTAAGCCATATCTTTAAAGATTCTCCATCAGCAATATCAAGTTCAGAGAGCTTAATAAAATCCTTACTCTTTCTAGCATAATCACTCAAGGCAACAACTCTATTTGACTTCATACCAAGTATAAATTTCTTCGATAATCTATGATGTATGAAATTCATATTATCTTTAGAGCAAAACCAGCTATCTGCCAAAATATATTTAAACTTAACATGATTAATAACTGCTCGATTTATCATGTTTTGAAACATTTGGTTTTTAGTAACTTTAGATCTTCTTTTATACCGCTTATCTTTTTCATCATAATATCGCTCATCCTTTTTCACTATCTCATAGTCTATAGGAATAGATAAGTTTGATGTACTAAGCATACATGAGACTATATTAATACCCTTTACATGAACACTTTTAGCATGAGAGTGATGCCAACAGACTATATCATTTTCATCTGTGCTTGGCTTTTCACTAATTGTATCATCCAAACAAAGAACATCGTATTCGCTGTTATGTTTTCTAACTAAAGGCTTTATATATTTCCAAAATTCTAAGCTTGTTAAATCTGACTTGTTTAAAAACCTTGTTATTTTGTCATGTGATACTTCTTGATCTAATATATCTGATAATTTTGTGGCTGTAGCATACTTAGTTTGGCTTATAAGATAGTCTGTGTATATATCTAGTAAATCCTTGTCCATTTCTTAAAAAACAGAATTTTTTCCTATGTCCAGTATTCTAAATATCTTTTTAAAACTTACAATCTTTTACGTAAGGTGAGTAATAAAATTGAACCTTTGATATAGGAGTTATTATGTATTGGGATATAAAAAATGTAAATTATAAAAAACATTTAAAATTAGAGATTGAGTTTGCTGATGGTTTAAAAGGTGAATTATGCTTTAATGAAGAAAATTTAAAAGGGGTGTTCGAGCCTCTTAAAAAGACTGATGAGTTTAGAAAGTTTTTTATTGGTAATGGAAAAACCATTGTTTGGGATTGCGGTGTTGATGTAGCTCCAGATAGACTACATAATGACATAAAGAATAAAGGGTATTGTATTTTATGATTAATCCACTTATAGGGAAGCGTAATGGCAATAGTAGGATATGCTAGAGTATCTAGTGTAGGACAGTCACTAGAATTGCAAATTGAGAAGCTAAAAGCTTATGGATGTACAAAGATCTATACAGAGAAAAAATCTGCTATGGATCAAAAGCGACCTGAGCTCCTTAAGTGCTTAGATTATGTTAGAGATAGTGATGATACTCTTGTAGTAACAAAACTCGACAGAATCGCTCGTAGCTCTCTTCATTTGGGTAAAATAGTTGAACAGTTGCAAAAAAAGGAAGTAAATTTTGTAGTTATAGATCAACAAATAGACACAACTACTAGTTATGGTAGGTTAACATTCCAAATATTATCATCTATAGCAGAGTTTGAAAATGAAATACGTAGGGAAAGACAAAAAGAGGGCATTCTCAAAGCTAAAAAGGATGGTAAAAGATTAGGTAGAAAAATGTCTATATCACCTGAAACCATAAAAGAGGTTAAAGATGATATAACATCTAGTTTAACCGTTGCTAATATTATGAAGAAACATCGAATCAGTAATGGCACCTTTTATCGTATTAAAAATGGTCAATACGATTCTTTATTAGAATTACACAATCACAAGGTATCTTAGATTTAGTACCCTTTATAATTTCAAAAACCTTTATAAGCTCTCCTCTCTTCATAGTTTCATCAAAGCTAATAGCAGGAAGACAGTGCTAGCCAATCTTATTATCAAAGTAGAGGTTTATGTTATAATTAAGTGTCAAAGCAGCAGTGTGCTTCTATGCAAAAAATAGCAAAAGTAAATACAAACTATTACCAGCTAAAGAAAGACAAAGCAGTAGACAAGTTAAAGAAAGGAGTAATTAAGAAAAATAGAAAGTAGAGAGCTGATTAGATGAAAATAGGTAGGAATGAGCCATGTATTTGTGGCTCTGGCAAAAAATATAAGAAATGTTGTTACGGTAAGGAAGATTTGCTTAGTTCTAAGTCAAACACGTCAACTGATGGTTCAAGAAAATTGATGAATAAGCACCAGCAAGAGCTTGTGCGAAAGAATAAGAATATAAAGGTTAAGGAAAGCGACGGCTTTAAAATGTCTGATATAATAAAAGAATTTGCATCAGATATGCTTGATTACGCTGAAACAGATGATCAAATAAGAATGACCTTTCAAATGGCAATAGTCTCTTGGAATTTGTGTGTGATGTTAGAGCGAGAGCAGGATGGATCAAAACAGCAAAACCTTATTGATGGTTTTTTGGTTACTTGTAAGAAGGCGCAACGATCCCCTGAAGCAGATGATGGAGTTTTTGAAGAAATACTAGAGCATTATCGTATTCGTAAGCAAAAATATTTTTCGCATATTAATAGATTTATTGCTGATTATAAATTAGAAGTACTAAGAAGTGGAGACATTAATCTTTCTATCGCATCAACAGAGACGTGATTTGCCACACAATTGAAGGGCTGATAGTCTATATGAAGAATCTAAAGAATTAAACTAAGTAGCCTCTATATCCTGAAGTACTGCCATATGATCCATAGTTGCATGAGATAAAGCTCATGTGCAGAATGATTACACTGATTTTATAGAGTTAATTGTAGAGGTAGTAGAAGAGTCATTCGAACCGTGCTGGTTTGCAACTACATCAATATATTTAAGTTTCACATATGAACATGTGGTAGATGAATTCTCTAGGAAATGGTAAAAAAAATAAGCTATTAATAATCTCAACAGGACAATAAAATGAGCACTGATATATTAAATATTACAGATCCAAACGCATCTAAAACGACGGATAAGAGTAAATTACAAATATTATGGGAAAAAATAGAAAAAGCAGAAGTAAGGAATCAAAAAGCAGAAGAAAAAGTAGATGAGTTATACAATGAGTATCAATCAGTGGTAATGCCTCTTGAGAAGCAGATGTCTAGTACTCATTGTGATCTAATTGCACATCTGATTTCATTTATCCCCTCTGAAAATCTTACTAAAAGGCAACGAGAAACATTATTTGATGAGATCGATGAGCATATGTATCAAGTTGATGGTAAGCTGCATTTGTATGATTCAAAAAGAATATCTGATATTCGTGACACCTTAGATAAATATGCTACAAAGTATTATCCTGAAGAAAAGAGAGAGACTATAGATGATGGGTTCGATCAACTAAAATTATTTTTAAATATGATGGGAGCCGGAGATTTAGACTTACCAGAAGATGATTTAAAAGAAGTTCTATTTAAGGGAGATTCTAGTAAATTACTCACCTTACGTAAAAGATTGTAAGTTTTAAAAAGATATTTAGAATACTGGACATAGGAAAAAATTCTGTTTTTTAAGAAATGGACAAGGATTTACTAGATATATACACAGACTATCTTATAAGCCAAACTAAGTATGCTACAGCCACAAAATTATCAGATATATTAGATCAAGAAGTATCACATGACAAAATAACAAGGTTTTTAAACAAGTCAGATTTAACAAGCTTAGAATTTTGGAAATATATAAAGCCTTTAGTTAGAAAACATAACAGCGAATACGATGTTCTTTGTTTGGATGATACAATTAGTGAAAAGCCAAGCACAGATGAAAATGATATAGTCTGTTGGCATCACTCTCATGCTAAAAGTGTTCATGTAAAGGGTATTAATATAGTCTCATGTATGCTTAGTACATCAAACTTATCTATTCCTATAGACTATGAGATAGTGAAAAAGGATGAGCGATATTATGATGAAAAAGATAAGCGGTATAAAAGAAGATCTAAAGTTACTAAAAACCAAATGTTTCAAAACATGATAAATCGAGCAGTTATTAATCATGTTAAGTTTAAATATATTTTGGCAGATAGCTGGTTTTGCTCTAAAGATAATATGAATTTCATACATCATAGATTATCGAAGAAATTTATACTTGGTATGAAGTCAAATAGAGTTGTTGCCTTGAGTGATTATGCTAGAAAGAGTAAGGATTTTATTAAGCTCTCTGAACTTGATATTGCTGATGGAGAATCTTTAAAGATATGGCTTAAAGATATGAATTTCCCTGTGCTTTTAACAAAAAAGATTTTCATAAACGAGAACGGTACAAAAGGAATTTTATATCTTGTAACAAATGATTTAGAAATAGATTCTAATCAGTTATACCATGACTATCAAAAAAGATGGCAAATAGAGGTTTATCATAAATCAATTAAGCAAAATACTTCTTTATCAGCCTCACCAACTAAAGTTGAGAAAACTCAAAGAAATCATATTTTTTGCTCATTAGTAGCTTTTTGTAAACTAGAAATGCTTAAGATAAAAACTTCACTAAACCACTTCGCTCTGAAATATAAGCTATTAGTTAGATCTAACGCTATTGCTCTTAAGGAGTTATATGAAATTAGAAATTCATAACTAAAATGCGTAAGGTGAGTTATTAAATTCAACCCATATCAATTTATCCTTCAAATTTGTATTATTTAAACAAACTATAAAACAGCATTAACAAAAACGGCATTATGCTTTTACTCTGCTAACCGCAGAGGTGAATTTTAAAATAATGATTTGGTGCTAACTTATTATCCTATATAATGCAAAATTTTGTTTAATTTATACTAACTACAATTTTAGAGGAGATTTGAGAATGAAATTTTTAGATAAAGAATTTGATCATCTAAGAGGTGACCTTCTATATGGATTTGCCAAACCCAACATAAAGAAGAGTTAAGTAAAGAAAAGTTAAGCTTTGGAGAGCTTTCAGCGATGATACCTCCACATACACTTCCATTTATTGATTTCTATAACAATGATATTATCAAACTTGATTCGAAAAAAAGTCTTGATAACCTCAATTTTTTTGAAGATTTTGTCAAATATATAGAAGAAAGAGCTCAGTATCTAGAAACGCTGAAAGAATTTGCAAAAGAGAAGTATACATTACAAAACTCTATGCAATATATTAAGTCATTAAAGAATAACTTAAAAAAAAACCCAGCGATTACTTTTTCCTATCAACAAGATTTGGCTAAACTTTCTAAAATAGTCGAAAATACAAAATCTCATGTTACCACTCAAGGTGAAAAAGATTCTATTGATAACATTAATAGTTTGGATATTTATTGTGAAAAAGCTATCAGATATTTAAAAAATCTTAAAGCTTACTTTGAACATAGCTATAATAATGGACGAGGCGCTTTTAAGGTTAATAAAGACAAGTTAATGACATATAGAACTGGTGGTTTTGAAATAAATCATAAAAATAAGGGGCAAGATGATCGGTTACTCGAGCAGAAAAGGTGGAAGATAATACGGGATAGCTGTAAATTTGGTTTATTGCTAGCTCAGCAGTATAAAGCTAAAATTCATTTCATTCTTGATGGGATAGATGACAAAATTCTTGCTTCTTTTTTTAACCAAGAACCCGTACCAAATAGTAACTATGTTCCTTGTACCCAGATTGAATTTTTATACATTTTTAAAAACTGGAATAAGCTAAATGATACCGTTATTTTTTATAGAAACAATATTGCTGTTGATCCCCCATGGATGACAAAAAATTTAAATATTAACCTAGCTGTTAATAAATTTGTCCACCGAAAGAATATAAAATATTTTGAAAGTAAGAAACCCTTTTTAAATAACCCTAACTATGGTAACTATTTTTGGTGTGACTTTAAAATAAACCAAAATGAATTTCTAAACTATTTTCCTGATTAATTTGTAAGGTTCATAGACATGTCTTCAGTCTCCTCATAGCTAATTCAATATCACCATAAATAACTGAAGAATTAAGTATAGTATGATTCCAGAAATCAGGATAGAGAATACCTTTACAAGACCGGCCACTCTTAATCTTTTTACATACAGTTTCATTCAGGTGATCAAAAACTTTGTTAGAGTTATTCTTCAGTTTATTTGGAATATGAGTAATCAATGCTATAAACACATATTTTTTTTAGTGCAAAAGTATCTATAAACCTAGATTCTATATCCATAAAACTAGTTTCAGTATTATCAACTTTGGTCTCTATTACGTTATGTTTTGTCCATCATTCACAATCTGTACTTTCATAAGAGGTCATACTTTGCCTACTATCACTATTTTAATAACCTCATTTCAACAATTATTTTACAAATTTGCACATTGCGGTTAGCAGCTGGAAAGACGATGTCTGTGAAAAATAGTCTTCAATAAGCCTTCAATACCTGCTAAATTTTTTTGTTCAATTAATACAGGCTTTGTAAAACAACTATTAAATAGTGTATTAACTCGAGAGGTTTCTAATCTTCTATCCTTAACATATAATACACTAGAATCTTTTTTCAATTATTTATTAACTCTTGGTAATACAATCCCAGAAGTATTATGTTATTATTTAATACTAATACTTGTTAAATTTAGAAGGTTGTTGAATGGATATAATAGAGTTTGGACCTTACGGAAAAACTTTGGAAATGGTAAACCCTGTCATATTAGAGCAAATAAATTCAAGATATGAAGAAGTTTCAAAGAAAGATTTTGGATACCATCATGCCAAATCTCTTCTAAAATTGAACCAATCGTGTATAGGCATGATTAACCAACTTGAGATTGGTTTTAACCAAGCACTTACTATTAGAAATAATGGTCCTAAATCCAATAAACAATCGTCATGTATAGCACTAGAAAATGCCATCAAAAAATTAAGACATTTGAAATACGATTTTGAATACTCTTCTCGACAATTAAAAAGTGCTACAGAGATGTCAGATCTTTCTCCATTTCATCCATCTTCAATTGCAATATCAAAAGATGCTATTAATACTCCCCGTATGAGAAACAGCCTTTTAGATCCTATATTTGCTGCTTTTGCATTTATCTACACAATACATGATATAACATCTGGTTTAAGTAATGATTTAATAAAAGTAAATTTCAATCAAGTATCTCCTGTGCCTAACATTTTATTAGCAATTAATAATATATCCACATATCTCAATCTCGACAAGATAAATGAAAATAATAATAAAGAATACTACCCGTTCTTTAGCCAAATAGTTATAAAATGGTTACAATGCGTATATGCAAAGCATGTATTTAATATCGAAGAATACAGATCTAGAGATGTGCAACACTATAAAGATACTTTTAAAAGAATAGAGGATATAAGAACTTCCTATACAGATAGAAATAAAATACAGTTTATACAAGATATTATTCCAATATGGAAAAATTTTCTAGCTATAAATGGTAAATATTTACAATATTCCCGTAATGAAGCTCTAAGCTTGATCGCGAATAAACAGCATCGTATACATAGTGCCGTTTTCAAAAAGAACGTGATGGGAATTAAAGATGCTGCGATTGAATATCATTTTCGCAAACTAGATTCAATTATTTTTTCTCTTGAAAATCTAGTGTCTGGACAACTCACTATTATGAGGGAAAAACAGGATAACGAACTTTCTTTGAAAAATGTAGAATCAAGGATAAGCGATAATCGGTTAGAATTCGATAAAAATTATGGTATATATTCAAAGAAGATGGGGACTATCCAAAACCTTGAAAAATCTTTTAATGATATAAAAAACAAACTTGACTCTTTAGATAAAGAACTAGATGCATATATAAAAAAGAATTCTGGAATCTCTATATATGAGCAAGATTATTTAGATTATAAAGAGAAATATTCCGGGTTTGAAAAAGCTAAATGCGCCATTCAAGATGAAATTAAAAAGCAAACCGTAGAGTCACGTAAATGCCAGGATACATATGTTAAAAACAACATAAAGTATAACGATTATAATAATGATTTAAATACGCTCAAAAATAAAATCATAGAAGCCCAAGAAGCATTATACCTTAATAAAGACTCGTATAATGAGTTGATGCAAAAATGGAATAGTATAAGTAAGCAAATAGAAAAGCTAATTAAGCTACAAAATTGTGAGGATAAATATCGCGTACTACAACAATACAACCATCAATTTTCCGATTTATGCCAAAAATATAGCTCTCACTAAACACTTAAGTAGAAAAGCATATATAAAAAAGTAGATATTATAAATGGTTCAAACTAATTCTACTGGATCTATATCAAAATATAATTTTATTGATTTAGGTGTTTGCTTTTCTGTGGTACTTTTTATCCACCTAATTAAAGTGTTTATATGCTTGCGAGATGGGGATGTCACCAATAAACTATACCTGTAAATGTTATTCTTTTTTAAGTGTAATGCGGGCAGCGGTTTTGATATGGTAATATCGTTAGCGAAAATTATATGACTATGTAAAGTATTTAAATACTCTAAAATATCTGTTCCTTTTCTGGATTCCGCAATCACCTGAGCTTGATAACTATATGGTGGATAATTTGCATATTTTCTTTGCTCTAGCAAATAATCTAAAAATTCTAAGTAATCCTTACTCACCAATAGTTGTAAAAGCTTATTTTCTGGTTGGTAAGTTTGTAATAAAACCAATCCTTTTTTATCTGCTCTACCAGCTCTACCTGATACCTGCACAATCATTTGGGCAGTTTTTTCTATCGCGTGAAAGTCTGTACTGTAAAATCCAGCATCTATATTAATCAACCCTACTAAAGTGATATTTGCAAAATGATGGCCCTTAGCTATCATTTGCGTACCGACTACAATATCAACCATATTTAAGCTAATCATTTTATTTATACTATCAAGGTCATCTATACTTTTGACATTAGCTCTATCAAAACGAATGATCTTATTATAAGGGAATTTAGCCTCTAGCCGAGATTGGATCTTTTCAGTTCCTACACCATAAGTAAACAACTCTCCTCCACAATAAGGGCATACAATAACTAGTGTCTTACGCGTGCCACAAAAATGACACTCTAAATACTGATAAGGATGAGTATGTAATGTATAAGATTTATCACATTTTTCACATTCGATAGCAGTCCCACAACTCTTGCACACTAAAGCTTTTGCAAAGCCAAGCTTATTGATAAAAACTAATGATTGCTGGTAGGAATTAATATTTTTTTCTAAAAGCGAAAAAAGCGTATTACTTATACCGTTATCTACAATTGCTGATTTTAAATCTAAAAGTTTGATTTCATTTGTATGGTTATTGAGAGCTCTACTTTTAAGCCACAAAAGCTTGTATTTACCTATTAGGGCATTATAGTAACTTTCAATAGAGGGAGTAGCACTACCCAATATAATAGGTATATCTAACTCTTTTGCTCTGAATATAGCCACATCACGGGCATTATAACGTATAGTGCTAGTTTGTTGTTTAAATGAGGTATCATGCTCCTCGTCTACGACAATTATACCTAAGTCTTTAAAATCTGCTAAAACACCACTTCTAGTTGAGATTACAATATCAGCATTACCCTCTTTTATATTATGCCAATTAGTCAAACGTGCTTTTTCACTTAATTTAGAATGTAACACAACCACTTTTTTACCATTAAAGCGTTGTTCAAACCTACTTACAGTTTGTGGTGTAAGGTTTATCTCTGGAATTAAAACTAAAACTTGCTTTGCTTTTTCTAGATATCTACTAATAGTTTGTAAATAAACTTCCGTCTTACCACTACCTGTTACACCATACAGTAAAAAAACTTTAAAGGTATCTACACTTAAAATAGTTTCTACAGCTTTTTGTTGCTCTTTAGTTAATTTTTTAGAACGATCGCTTTCAACAATTTTTGTAGGTAAACTTTTCAACTGTGTCTTCTTCAGCAAAACCCCTTTCTCAAGAAGTTTATTAATAACGTGAATAGAACCTAAAATTTTTAGCTCTTCAAAATTAATAAGCTCTCTTTCTTTAAAATTTACTAATAACTGTTGCTGTTTAAGTGTAGGTTTATAACTTTGTAACTTAACCTGATTAATATAAACAAAAACCTCTTGACGTGGAACTATAATTTCATTTCTAAAGTAGTCATTTGGCAAAGCCAGACGTATTGCACTATATAGATCACAGCAATAATAATTAGCTATCCATTGGATAATTTTCTGCATTTGTAAACTTATAGGTTTATCAAGCAATTTAATTATTGGTTTTATTTTAGTGATTTCATAATCCACCGTAACATCTTTAGCTACAACAAAGCCTATAAGTTGACGCTTGCCAACTTGTACTAAGACTCTGTCAAATAAATCTAAATTTTGTCCATCTACTTTATAATCCAATAAATAAGCCGGTGGAACTGCTAAAGCGACTTTTACTATCATAGTCTAGTTTTTAGTGACCTTTGTGTTAATATACCAATAGTAAAACCCATATACTGCTGTGAGAAAAAATATAAAATTCTGAATAATTTGACCATATAATTCTTGCTGATACATTACTACAACAAAATACAGATCTGAGATTATCCAAACTACCCAGTTTTCCATAAATTTCTGGATAGTCATAATAATAGCTGTAAACGTTATACCCGTTAGAATACCTGTGGATACAATACCACTTGAATTTGTAAGGTAATTAAACCCTAAACATAATAAACATAACGCTATCGTATAAAAACTATAGTGTATATAATCAGCTACACCCATCCACCTAATAGCTTGCTTTTCACCCTCTACTCCTTGCCTAGACCACTTATACCAGCCAAAGCTAAAAAAGCCTACATAAACAGTTTGTAATAAAACAAGAGAATAAATTCCTTTGAGAGCAAATAAAACCAAAAGAGCAATGGCACCCACTATACCCAAAGACCATGACCATACCTTTAATCTAGCAAGGTACACTGTGTACAACACATTAACTACTAAGGCAAAATAATCAAGAAAGTTTAAAAGCATCTAAATCACCTAGTTAAAACATTCATGTAATTTCACATCAAGTTCTTTATATAACTGCGATTTTATAGCATTAATTTTTCTAAATGAACTCGTTTTAAAATTCAACGTTGGACTAAAAGCCAAATACACTTGCTGTAAACTAATATCAAATATATCACAATTGATAAAGCATTTATCACTTACATCTATGCGAATAATACTTTTATCCTCCAAAGCATAAAGTATTTTTTTAATCTTATCATAATTAGCTACAGACATCTTTTTATAGATGTCATCTATTGATAAACCATCTGTTTGTTCTTTTTGAGCCAAATATAGCTCTTTTAGAACGTTTATCCCAATACTTAAATCATCTCTTTTGACCTCTTTTTTGAAGTCTAAAGTGATTTTCATATACTGTATAGCCCTGATCATAACTGCACCTAGCAAAGTAATATGCCAAATTACGTACACCCATAGAATAAATATTGGAATTAGTGATAAAGAGCCATAAATAACTGAATATGTAGGCACATAAAACATGTATAAAGAAAATATTCTTTTTGCTATAAAAAAAACTATAGTTACAAATAAAGCTACTACTAAAGCTATCCATGAGTTAATTTTTGTATTCGGAAGTATTTTATAAACTACGAAAAAACCCGCTGTCAAAAACGTTATAGATAAAGAGTTCAAAAAGTATTGCTTGGCTCCAATACCATTAAAAAACCATGTCATAGATAATATATATGTACTAGAAATAAAAACAAACCCTAATAGTAAAGGGCCCATTGTCATTAATGCCCAATATACTAATAAGCTTTGTATCATTGGACGAGCTTTTTTAACAAAAAAGATTTTATTTAAAGTCATTTCTAGGTTTTTAATCATTAAAAATATAATTAAAACAAGAAAGAGTACAGAAAGTACTGGTAAGGAAGTCATATTATTAGAAATACTTAGGATATACTCCTGTACAGTAGCAGCTGTAGCCGGAAGCATGTTATCAAACAAGAATGTTTGAATGTTGCTAGAAAGAGAATTAAATACATTAAAAACATTCAAAATATTTATTATAATAAAAAAAGTTGGTACGATAGCAAACAAACTGATAAGAGTCATAGATGCTGCTACAGTAGAACAGTCTTTGCGGACATATTCTTTAAAGACCCATATCCAATAGTTTTTAAAAACTAGCAGATATTTTTTGTATAATCTAATTTCAATAAACATAGAAACAAAGCAATGAAAAACATACTAATAATATACTACAGTCAAGGTGGAAGTACAAAAAAAATGGCTCATACGATAGCTCTTGGTGTTGAAGCTACTGGAGCTGAAGCAATGATTCGTACAGTACCAAACATTTCTGCCAACATAGAAAAAACTGAACCTTCTATTCCAGAAAGTGGAGATCTGTTTGCAACAAAAGAGGATCTTGCTAACTGTGATGGTTTAATTGTTGGCAGCCCAGCTTACTTTGGTAATATGGCCTCACCACTTAAACACTTCCTAGAAAAACACAGTGATTTATGGTTTAAAGGTAACTTAATAGATAAACCTGTAGGCTTCTTTACAGCTGCTTCAGGGATGCACGCTGGACATGAAAGTACTCTTTTATCAATGATGATCCCCTTTATGCATCATGGTTGTTTGATAGTCGGCATACCATACAGTGAGCAAGCTTTGGAGCATACTCGTACAGGAGGAACCCCTTATGGAGCATCACATTTAAACACATTTTCAGCTAATAAAACACTATCTGATGACGAAATTAGGATATGTAAAACTCTAGGCAGAAGAGTAGCAACTATAGCAAGTAGACTTTCAATTTAGTAGCTCTATTCAATGAAAAAAATTTGTAGTATAATTTTATTAACTATTATACCTGTTGTTCTAGTTAATTTAGGGAGCCTATTGAATGAAAAAAATTTATAGTATAGTTTTATTAACTATTATATCTGTGATTCTAGTTAGCTGCTCTAGCTCTGGACCAACCTACTCAGCTAATTCAGTAGGACAAGTTTCTCAGGTAGAACAAGGTAAGATTATTGACATCCAAAAAGTTAATATTAAAGGCCAAGACAATATTGGTACACAAGTAGGCGGATTAGCTGGCGGTCTTGGAGGCGCGCTTGCTGGTGGTGGCAGCACACTTGGCCGCATAGCAGGCTCTATAGGTGGTGCGATAGTTGGAGGCATCGCTGGAGGTGTAACTGAAAAAACTTTAACGTCTGCTGAAGCTTACCAATTTACCATACAGCTTAAAGATGATCGTACAATTGCAGTATTACAAGAAGATGATAAAAATCTTCACGTAGGTGATCAAGTAACAATTTTATTTGCTGGAAATAATACCAGGATAATACCTATAGAATCACCATCACCTAAACAATAAAACGGCTAACATTAACACAAATCAATAAATATGGAGCATTTTGATGTTAAAGGAAAAAGTAAAAACCTTAGGGTTAAGTATTTGGTTTATTTGTGCTTTTTTCTATGCTCTAGAATATTTCATAAGATCCTCTAGCGGAGCATTGTATCACTCTTTTTCTATCTCCCCGTACAATATGTCTGCTCAAGATATTTCTTTATCTAGCTCTGCCTTTTATCTAACATATGTAATTGCTCAACTACCTGCAGGATTATTAGTAGATAAATTTGGCATAAAAAGAATCATGATTGTAAGCACACTAATTTTTAGCGTTTCAATATTTATTGCCACCATAGCAACCTCTCTTCATGGTATTATTATATATCGTAGCCTTGCTGGGTTAGGAGGAGGATTTGCATTTTTATGTGCTTTTAAGAGCATATCCCTTTGGTTGCCTGCGCGACTATTTCCTTTATTTACTGGACTTACTCAATTTTTTTTATATTTTGGCGCAATGTTATCAGCAGCCCCCCTTGTAGTATTATCAAAATATTTTAATATTTCAATGATTATGAGCGGGGTCTTTTTAATTTCAATCATTATTTTCTTACTAAGTGTTTTCATAATTAAAACTCACCCTGAATTCTCTAAAAATATACTCTTTAAAGACAAACCAACTAGCTCTTTAATCAACTTAATAGAAGTTTTACGAAATAAACAAATTTGGCTTAATGGTATATACTGCTTTACTATCTATGGCACTACTGTACTATTTGCTGATTTATGGGGAATAAAATATTTAAAATTGTTAGGTTTTTCTCAATACAATGCCGGGATTTGCACATCCTTAATTTTCATAGGTGTCGCTATATTTAGTCCCATCTGGGGGATGATCGCTACGTTATTAGATGGAGAACGAAAGCCTCTTATAATAGCTCCTTTGTTAGGGATATTTGTCGTTATCTTATTACTATACGTAAATACTAACGTATATATAGTTTTCATATTATGCTTATTATTTGGTGGTGTTCAAGCAGTTCACGTGCTTAATTTTTCAGCGTTAAGAAATACTGTTGCAATAACACGCATCGCTACAGCTTTAGCTTTAGTAAATTTATTCTTACCTCTTAGTGGCGGTGTCCTACAACCACTAACGGGAGAAGTTATTAACTACATAAGCCAATCACATCATGAACTTTTCGCATTTAAAACAACCATGATAGCTATCCCTGTATTAATGTTTTTTTCTTTTATAATAGGTTTTTTCATAAAAGACTCTAGAAGCTAACAATAGTGCTTTACTCAGTTAATTATTTAATTTATTATTTTTATTTAAACAAATCTTTTCTAAAGTTATATAATGAAAAAGCTATCATATCTTTTATTGCTATTTATCGGATTTTGTAGTTTAACCTTTGCTGAAAAAATTAATGTCGTAGCTGCAGAAAACCAATATGGCAGCGTTGCTAGTCTGATTGGTGGAGATAATGTTGATGTTGCAAATATTATCAGTAACGCTGATGGAGACCCTCATACTTTTATATCCTCAGTAAAAAATGCCAAACTACTAGCTGATGCTGAGGTGATTATTTACAATGGAGCAGATTACGATTCATGGGTGGACTCTATTTTAAAAAGTAATAAAAAGGCAAGAGTAATTAAAGTAGAAGACTTAAGTAATTTTGAAAACACTTCAAGTTTAGGTATTAATCCCCATCTATGGTATGACCCAAAAACTTTTCCTGCCTTAGCAGAAAAGTTAGAACTTATTTTTTCCGAAATGGATAAAGAAAATAGTAATTTATACAGTAAAAATTACCAAGCCTTTAATCAGGAATATAAAAAGGTGTTTGAGCTTGTAACCGAAATTAATAAAAAATATAAAGGTACCCCCGTCACTGCAACAGAACCTCTGTTTGGTTACATGGCTACAGCTCTTGGCTTAGATATGAAAGGTTTAGATTTCCAATGGGTTATAATGAATGATTCAGAACCCAGTCCAAAAATGGTAATAGATTACCAAAGACTTTTTGCTGATAAAGAAGTAAAAGTATTATTTTACAACAAACAAGTTACAGACAACACTACTAAAAATATATTAAATGTTGCTGGTAAAAATGATATTCCTGTAGTTGGAGTTACAGAAACAATGCCTGCAGATAAAAACGTTATAAGCTGGATGATTGAAACTCTAAATACTACAGCAAAAGCATTAGAGCTAGCTAAAGAAAATAGTAAGACAGCTCAAAATGATTAAATGCTCAAATCTGATTATCGGCTATAAGAATGTCCCTTTAAGCCAACCTCTTAACTTAAATATCCCAACTAATTCATGGGTAGGGATAGTTGGAAAAAATGGTATAGGCAAGTCGACATTTTTTAAAACCATCCTTAAAAAAATACCAGCTATTGCAGGAGAAATCACAGTAAATGGAGGTAAAATAGATCTAAATACTATTAGTTATATCCCCCAAGAACGTGAAATTAATTGTGAGGAAAAAACTTCTGGTTTGACACTAATAAAATACAGCTTCAAACCAAAATCCTGGGGTTTGCCTTTCTTTAATAAAGAATTTAAAAAGAAATTAAATTATCTTATAGAACTTACCGAAACTAAAGAATATATTAGAAAGCCTTTTAAAGATCTATCTGGTGGTCAAAAAAGACGTATATTTTTAGTTCAAGCTCTAATAAACGAACCGAAAATACTTTTGCTTGACGAGCCATTGTCAGATTTAGATCCTAATGCAAAACAAAAGTTTATCGCAAGCTTAAAAGAAATACATAAAAAAGAGAATATTACTTTGTTAATAATATCTCATGACATGAAAGAAATAAGTTCTCAGCTAGATGCTTTTATCCATTTTAAAGACGGCACTTGCCACTACTGTGACAAATTACCTTGCTTACAGGAGGATATCTGTGTTTAACTATACCTTTATGCAAAATGCTTTTATTGCTGGAAGTATTATTGCGGTTATGTGTGGAGTCATAAGCTTTTTCGTGATAATTCGTAGATTATCGTTTGCATCCCATGCTTTGGGGCATATTAGCCTTACTGGAGCTGCTGGAGCTGTATTAATAAATCTCTCACCTATGACTGGCCAATTAGTTATCAACCTAATAGCTGGTACTCTTATGGGAACTTTTGGTGATAAAGTTAAAAAAAATGATATTGCGATAGGAATAGTTTTAACGTTTTTCCTAGGTTTAGGCACCTATTTTCTTTTCTTATACCAAACAGGTTATTCCGGTTCGGTAATGACTATACTTGTTGGAAATATCCTAGCAGTATCTATTGAACAAATATATGTACTTATAGGCTTAGCTATATTTACAATTATCTTACTGATAGTTATTGCTAGACCTCTTTTTATATCCTCTCTGGATCCTGTATTTGCAGAAGCAAAACAAATACCAAATAAACTACTTTCTGTAATACTTTTTATAGCTATAGCTATTACTGTGTCTATGGCTTGTCAGGTAGTTGGGATATTATTAATTTTTTCTTTGTTAATTGGGCCTGCTGCAATTACGATACAATGGGTTGACGGCTTTTATAAACCAATATTTCTAAGCTCTATAATTTCTTTACTAACCGTATGGGCTGGTATAGCTATAGCATACTATATAGATATACCTATTAGCTTCCTTATAACAACTATCATATGTAGTTTATATCTCATAAGCATTCTTAAAAGTAAGTTTTTCTAAAAGAAAATATAACCAGTTAAAGCTGCAAACTTATTTAGCTTAATGTAAAATAATTTACTATACCAAAAAATTAAGTTAAAATATATTTAAATATATTGTATAAAAAATTAGTATTGTTTTATATTTATTTTACTTTTTGACTTGTTTAGTTAAGGATATTGCTGATGTTATATAATTTATATGCCCCTGAAGGATTTAAAGATTTTTTAAATACAATTGCAGCAGATATTTACGTTATACCATGGTCAGAGAAGCTAGTTTCTGTAGTTTATGAGAGTACAGGATTTAAAATAGCCTTTGGCTATATACAGTATACATATCTTAAATTTGGTAGCAAAAAACCAACTGTAATATCAGAAGAATATGCCGAAGCAACTAAAAATCAGCTTCTTCAAGATAATAAGTATATAATTCCTAAGTTGAGTGTAGATGCTTGTAAACAACAATTACAACCTGAAGAGTTAGTTACTCTAATAGATAATCCAAAAGATAATCTATTAAGACCATTTTTACCTGATATCGGTGGAGGAGCATTATTATTAGTTTGTAAAGTAACTAAATTAATTTTAGCAGTATTGGTTTACGATACTCCGATAGATCATGGGTTACACTGTTACTATAATTGGGATAATTCTGGTAATAATAAGCCTAAACATCCTAAACAAAACTTTGTTCATATATCATATCTTTACTCAAGTAATGCAGTATATAAAGAGAAACAAGAGTTTGAAGGAAAAAAATCAGGATTTTTTGCTAATGGTTACGCTAGAGTTCTTTTATCTGTATTTTGCTATAATTATAAAACTGAACTTGAAAGTACAGATAAGGCTTTAGGCTATTATGGAAGTATGTTTAATAACCCAAACAAATATTCTCAAAACCCTAGAGCAAAAAGTGGTTTCACAATAATAGAATATAATCACAACGATGGTAAGGAAATTTTTGATAATTTGTTCAAAACATTTTGGGATAAACAGGATTTTGATGAATTAGTCAAATTTATAAAACAATTACATTTAATGACTTTAAAGATCAATAACCAAAACCCTTTAGATAAAGCCAGATCTCTTAGGGAGGATTTATTAACAGCTCAAGAATTAAATTTTCTTTTATCAAAAAACATTATTAATAGAAGTAGTCCATATTTTAAGAAAAAGATAAAGAACATCACAAATTATATATCAAAAATTATAATTATAAGCAGGATTGTAAGAAGTAAGTTTAATGGAGAAAATAAGCTTAAATTTAGTAAAGATATTTTACCAGAAATAGATAAATTTTATAACTTTAAACAAACTCAAGTTTTTTCAGACCGATCTAATATAAACCTTAGCAAGGAAGTAATTGACTTACTAATTAAAGCTTTACAATATGAACCACCTTCTAAGACACCAAGGAGACCACCTGATAACCAGTGGTATAAAATAAGTAATTATAAAGATGTAGAATCGGATGGAAATTGTTTCTATAGAGCAGTATTAAGAGCAGCAAGAGATAATAATAGTGCTCATTTATTACCTATCAATAGAGCTAGTGATGAAGCAATAATCCAAGCAATGCGATATGATTTATTACAAGTTTTTGATAGTTATAATTTTCAGCAAGCTTTAAGGAATTCTGGATATAATGCGGGTAACTTAGCTAATATTAGAAGTAGCCTAATTCAGATGGGTAATTGGAATAATTCTGCTGGCGATTTAGCACCACAATTACTCTCATTGGCTTACCCGGGCTTGAGTATTAATATTGTCTCAACATATGTAGGCGGTAACAATATGCAAACGGTTGGTAATGGTCATAATATCATCACATTAGGTTATACTGGCGACCATTATTTTGCAGGGCAAATAAAAGATAATAATAATCAGATTGTATCTACTGTGAATACTAGCCCAAAAAGTAATTTAAGTGCCAGTATATCTAAAAAATCTACTTTATCTACTAAAAATTTACTTCCACAGACTTCTAGTAATATGATAGGCCAAAAAAGGAAAGATTGTAGTACTTCACTTGAAGCTTTAGAAAAAGAATTTAATATTGATAATCAAAGTAGTCTTTATAAACAGGAGCAAACAGACATAAAAGTAAAAAATCATAAATGTGATTTTGCAGGCTGTAATAAAGGTTTTTTCTCCCGATCGAATTTAAGGAGACACCAGCAGACACATGCAGAAACAAGAGAAAGGCTGTTTGTATGTAAGCATGAAGGCTGTAATAAAGGTTTTTTCTCCCGATCGGATTTGCAGAAACACCAGCAGACACATGCAGAAACAAGAGAAAGGCTGTTTGTATGTAAGCATGAAGGCTGTAATAAAGGTTTTTTCTCCCGATCGAATTTGCTGAGACACCAGCAGACACATACAGGAGAAAAGCCATTTGTATGTAAACATGAAAGCTGTAATAGGAGCTTCAGCCGACAGGAAAATTTGAAGGCACATCTACAGACACATGCTGAAACAAGAGAAAAGCTAAAGCCATTTGTATGTAAGCATGAAGGCTGTAATAAGAGCTTTAACCGACAGGGAAATTTGAAGGCACATATGCAGACACATGGAGAAGAAAAAATATTTGTATGTGAAGTTTGTGGTCAAGCATTTAAACAAAACTCTGGTTTAATTCAGCATAAGAAAAACCATCAATGATAGGAGCCGTTTATGTGAAAGCGTCGTTAAATAAATGTTAATTAGTCTGGAGGTAACATGACACTAATAAACTAATCTACGAACATAGAATCAAAGCTAAATTGGTTTGTAGTGCATGACATAATTTTTTTAGGGAACACTACTCGTGTGAACTATTTCCACAACTCAATTCAATGTAAAACCTCTTAAAAAAAGCTCAAAAAGTAACTATAGTTTTAGCAAACTTGCGCTGTAACCATGGTAACTTAGACAAAATTAAAAGAATTACCCTAAGTAGCCATGCGTTACCTTGGCCTTGTGACATAACAAATTTTCTAATACGTTCAGTCATGTTTATTATCTCTCTGCCTTTTGCATGTTGCTTATCATTATAAGCTGCTAAATTGCCTGTTACAATGGCTTTGGCTGCAGCAAATGCATCCGCTATACCCAAATTCATACCCCTACCACCAACAGGAGAATGAGTATGTGCTGCATCACCACAGAGGATAATATGTCCTTTAAAATATTGCTTAGCTTGCTTGATAGATATTTTAAAGCTACCTTGTCGATAAACATTATCAACTTCTAGCTTATACGGTAAATTTTTTAAATCTATCTCATGGTTAGAAACAATTCTATATCTCTTATCAGCCATTCTCATCATAAAAAGCAAGCCAGTTTTAGTATTTGAAACTGTAGCTGCGTCAATATTTTCTGACTTGGCATAAAAATCTGCTATATACCATGTATCAGGAAGTACATAACCTTGTTGCTCAATCTCTGCTAATTCTCTAACTTTGCTATGAGCTCCATCTGTACCAACCACATAATCAAAAGTTTCATCTTTAGCATTTAAAAACTCTGCTGTAACTGTTGCATCATCATTTTGATGCAAGCTTTTTAGCTCAACACCATATTCAACTTCTCTACCAAGTTCTTTTAATCTCTGCTCTATAATTGCTTCTGTTCTATCTTGAGGCAATGAGATCATAAGCTCATCATCAGCCAAATATTTTTTTAGATCTATACTTACTAGAAGTTTATCATGACGAAAAATATTTACGTGTGGTATGTGTACACCTTCAGCTAGTATATTTTGTTTGATATCTCCTAAATGTTCATATCTCTTTAAAGTAGCTGGCTGGATGCCTATAGCTCTAGATAAATTAGAAGCATTTTTTCTTTTTTCAACAATTCGAACATCGATACCTCTATAAGCTAATTCTACAGCTAAAGTAAGACCTGTAGGGCCAGCACCAACTATTAGAACTTTCATATATCTACCTACGATACATTAAATATGGTTATATTATAAACATTAAGGGTGATATTTACTAAATCTTTAGAATGATTATTTGTACACAATGAAGTTTTTGAAAACTTTAAACTGTCGTTTTAAAGCACACTTACGCTTATAAATTGGTAAATTTTAGAAAAGTGTTCTACTTTATCAAACCTATATATGGCAACTCTCTAAATCTTTCATCATAATCTAAACCATAACCGACTATAAATTTATCTTCTATTTCAAAACAAACATAGTCTAAAACTACCTCTCTTTCTAATCTAGCTGGCTTAAATAATAAAGTTGCAAATTTTAAACTTTTAGGTTGGAAATTTTTAACTCCTTCCAGCAATCTATGGTAAGTATGTCCAGTATCAACGATATCTTCAACTATTATTATATTCTTACCTTTAATATGCTCTTCTTTCAAAGCTTCTACTGTTGAATTTACCTTACCTGAGCTTTTAGTACCAGAACCATATGATGAAGCTGTTACAAATTGAGTTCTTAAGTCTACACGTAACTTTCTAACAAGGTCTGCAAAAAACATAAATGAGCCTTTAAGCACACATATTAAGGTAAGTTCTTGTCCCTCATAATCTTTATTTATTTTTTGAGCAAGCTTTGTTACTTCTTTTTCTATTTCTTCACTAGTTATATACACATCTGTATCATACGCAGAATAACTCATTACACTTAACCTTTATTTAAAATAATCTTCTAAAAATAAAATTTGTTCTCTAGATGGACCATAAGCAACTGCGGATATAGGAATGCCTACATGTTTTTCGATCGTTTCCAAATATATTTTAAGAGCTTCTGGTATATTATCTTGAGTAATTTTTTCTTGGATAGTAAAAGGTTCTAAATCGACTAATATAGGCTCAACCTTAGCTAAATCAATACCAGGATAAGCACAATCGATTTCTCTACCTTCATAATTATAACCAACACATATTTTCAAAGTGTCCATACCTGAAAGTACATCAATTTTTGTTAAAGCTATAGATGTTAAATTAGAGCATTTAGCAGAATATTTTAAAAGTGGTAGATCTAACCAACCACATCTACGGATTCTACCTGTAGTTACACCTATTTCCCCACCTTTATGTTGGATAAATTTACCGATATCATCAAAAAGCTCTGTAGGGAAAGGTCCTTCACCAACTCTAGTAGTATATGCTTTGGTAATACCAATTACATGGTCTAAATTATGACCAGCTGTTGTTGCACCTGAATAAACACCTGCTACTGAAGTATTTGAAGATGTAACAAAAGGATAAGTACCATAGTCAATGTCTAACAATACACCTTGAGCTCCTTCATAAACAATATTTTTACCTTGTGAAATAGCTCCATCAATTATGGAAAAAGTATCTGCTGCATATTGCTTTAGTTTTTGTCCTAAATTATACAACCTTTCTAGCTCTTCTTCTAAGCTTGGATACTCAACTTTATACAAATCTTTAAACAAAGTTTCTTTTTCCGATAAGCTATTAACAAGTCTAGTTCTTAACTGTTCTTTATCAAACAAATGTTTAAATTTTATACCTTTACGAGAAACTTTATCTTCATACGCTGGGCCAATACCTTTACCTGTTGTACCTATTTTCTCATTAGTACTATTTTCTCTAACCGCATCTAAAAGTTTGTGATAAGAAGTAATAACAACGCATGATTCAGAAACAAACAGATTTTTAGAAGAGATTTCTACACCATTTGTTAGTAATCTAGTGATTTCTTGGTCAAGAGCTACTGGATCTAAAACTACTCCATGACCTATTACACACTTAGTATGTTTATGCAAAACACCTGATGGTATAAGATGTAAAAATGTTTTTTTACCATTTACAACAAGAGTATGGCCAGCATTATTACCACCTTGGTAACGAACGACCAAATCTGACTTTTCTGCTAAAGTATCTGCTATTTTACCCTTACCTTCATCACCCCACTGGGCACCAACGATTACGATATTTGACATTTATTTGAATTTTTTGAGATTTAAAATTTAGATGACTAATATACTAATATATTAGTACTAATTTTGCTAGTGCAATCTTTATCAAGACAAACTAACTATAGTTTTTTTCTATCCAAAATTGTTATAATGAGTACCAAAAGTTTATAAATACTCTAAATTCATAAGGAATAAAAATGGAAAAGATCAAAAGGGTTTTAATATCTGTCTCGGATAAAACTGGTATAGTAGATTTTGCAAATCAATTAGCTAAATATGGTATTGAGATTTTATCAACAGGTGGAACTTCTAAAACTCTAAAAGATGCTGGATTAAAGGTTAAAGATGTCTCAGAACATACTCTTTTTCCTGAGATTATGAATGGTCGAGTTAAAACCTTGCACCCTCTAATTCATGGCGGTATTTTGGCTGATAGAGATAACCTTGAGCATATCAAAGCTATGCAAGAAAATAATATTGGCGAAATAGATATGGTTGTAGTTAATTTATATCCTTTTGTTAACACTGTAGCTTCAGGTGCTGATTTTGAAACCTGTATAGAAAATATAGATATCGGTGGCCCTTCTATGGTCCGCTCATGTGCAAAAAACCACAAGCATACTACTATCGTCACTAATCCAAACCAATACCAAACCATAATAAAAGAGATGGCAGGAAATAATGGTTCTACTACTTTAGAGACTCGTAGAAAACTAGCTTTAGAAGCTTTTTCACATACAGCAGAGTATGACAGTCATATAGCTAATTGGTTTTCTAAAGAATTAAAAGAAGAATACCCAGAAAAACTTTTTTCTGTAGGCACCCTAAAGCAAGTGCTTAGATACGGCGAAAATCCACACCAAAAAGCTGCTGTATACTCTACAAACTCTAACACAATAAGTATAACAAACGCCAAACAGTTACAAGGAAAAGAATTATCTTATAACAATATTAACGATGCAGATGGCGCATTTGAAATGGTATGTGAGTTTACACAACCATCTTGTGCGATTATTAAACATGCTAATCCGTGTGGTATAGCTTCTGGTAAAAATGCTTATCAAGCGTGGCAGAAAGCTTTATCGTGTGATCCTATTTCAGCGTTTGGTGGTATAGTTGCATTTAACTGCGAAGTTGATGAAGAGTTTGCAAACTCATTAGGAAAAATGTTCTTAGAGGTAATAATAGCTCCTAGCTACACACCTAAAGCTCTAGAAATATTAGCAAGTAAAAAAAATCTAAGAGTTTTAGAAACAGGTCAAATTTTTGATACTAAATCATCACGTATGATTAGTAAAAATATCCATGGAGGTTTACTATCTCAATCTTACGATAACGGTGGCGTTACAATACAAGACTGTAAGGTAGTTACAAACAGAATTCCTAGCGAGCAAGAATGGACAGATTTGATGTTTGCTTGGAAAGCAGTCAAATATGTTAAATCAAATGCTATCGTTTATGCTAGGGATACTCAAACTGTGGGGATTGGAGCTGGACAAATGAGTCGTGTTGATTCTGCAAGAATTGGAGCTGAAAAAGCTCAAGCTCATGCCGGTGCCATGAACTCTGTAGTTGCTTCTGATGCTTTTTTTCCTTTCGCTGATGGTTTAGAAGAATGTATCAAAGCAGGTGCAAAAGCTGTTATTCAACCAGGTGGCTCAAAAAATGATCAAGAAGTAATCGATGCTGCAAACAAGGCTGGTATAGCAATGGTCTTTACGAATATAAGACATTTCAGGCATTAAAACCCTATTATTAATAACTTCGAGCTCTTTGTCTTAAAGCCTAAATTTTTACAATCTAGACTCTTGAATGTCAAATGTGGAAACTCTTTGGTGAAGGTCCCCAGTATCTTATCGTTAATATTCTGACAGTTTGAAAGATCTAATAATTTTAAACAATTTAGCTGACGAGCAAGACTACGCGCATCCATCTCACTAATGTTACTACCTGAAAGATTTAACGAACTCAATCCTTTTAGTTTGTTTGTAATAGTTTTTACCCCTTGCTCAGTAATTTTACAGTAAGCAATATTGAGCAACTTTAAATTTGGTAAAGTTCTAGCTATATAATATATGACGTTGTCATTTATACCTTCTCCACAACTTGAAAAATTTAAAGACTCCAAATTTGACATCTTTCCAATCGCCAACAATCCATCATTAATGCTAGCCATATCGCAATTTGCGAGAATTAAAGTTTTCAAGCATATTAACCCTTTAGCTATAATTTCTAATCCTTTATCACTAATTCTACAGCCCGAGAGGTCTAGTGATTCTAAATTTTGGAATTTTTGAGTAATACAAGAAGCCACCATAGTGTCAACCTCCATATTACAATCAGCAAGGACTAAGGTCCTCAAATTTGACATCCCTCCAATCGCCAACAATCCATCATTAATGCTAGCCATATCGCAATTTGCGAGAATTAAAGTTTTCAAGTGTATTAACCCTTTAGCTATAATTTCTAATCCTTTATCACTAATTCTACAGCCCGAGAGGTCTAGTGATTCTAAATTTTGGAACTTTTGAGTGATACGAGAAGCCACCACCATATCAACCTCCATATTACAATCAGCAAGGACTAAAGTCCTCAAATTTGGCATCCTACCATTTGCAAACAATCCTTCTAAAAAGCTACCTGCAGTATAACCTGCTAGAATTAAAGTCTTCAAATGTGTCAGTTCTTTAGTAATAACCTCCAATCCTTTATCATCAATTTCACAACCTGAAAGGTTCAATGACTTCAGGCTTTGACATATTTCGCTAGAATTTAGAAGAGATATTATGCTTTTGAGCTGGAATTGTTTAATATTGTTACCCTCGAGGTTTAATTTATTAATTTTTCTTTTAAGTTTTAAAAATAAATTCACCCTTTCTATAACATCCGATAGAGGTAATTTACTGTAAGATAAATCCACCGTATTAAAGTCATCTTTATATATGCTCATGTCACTTTTTAATGATAATAATCTTGGACGTAGTCTGATAGTCGAATTTAACATAGCTATAGAAATATTATTACAACCCAAAACATTTAAAAATTCCAATTTAGGTAGGTTATTTATAAGGAGAGGAGCTATCATTTTATCTGTAACATCAGAGCAATTTGAAAGGTCCAAGATCCTTAAATTGTATAGCCCAAAACCAATATGTTTCAATCCTTTATCAGTAACACTACTACCTGAAAGATTAAGTTCTTCCAAGAATCTACAATGAGCGACATATGATACTCCTGCATCAGTAATTCCTTTACAATTAGAAAGGTTAAGTGATCGTCCCCCCCAAATTGTATCTCCTCCCACATTACTAGAGATAGAATTTCTTTCATCAGGCAATTTAGCTTCACAAAGGTTGTTAAAAAAGCCCTCTCTTTTATAACTTTGATTACAAAGATGTGTCAATGCCCTATCTGTAATATTACAACCTGAAAGATCTAGTTCTTTTAAAAACATACTTCTAATAACTCTTATCGCTCCTTGATCAGTAATTTTTTTACAACCTGAAAGATTCAAGGACATTAAAGCCGGTAAATTTTGAGCAATATATCTTACCCCTTCATCAGTAATACTATTACTAGAAAGGCTTAATGAACTTAAAGATGGCAGATTTTGAGCAATATACTTTAATCCTACATCAGTAATATTATTGCTAGAAAGTTCTAGGAATTTTAAACGTTTCGTACGTGACATAAAAGTTGCAATACTTCTTACTCCTACATCAGTAATTTTTTTACAACCTGAAAGATTTAAGGACATTAAAGCCGATAAATTTTGAGCAATATACTTTAATCCTACATCAGTAATACTATCACTAGAAAGGCTTAATGAACTTAAAGACGACAGATTTGTAGTAATATACTCTACTCCTACATCAGTAATACTATTGCTAGAAAGGCTTAATGAACTTAAAGACGACAGATTTGTAGTAATATACTCTACTCCTACATCAGTAATACTATTGCTAGAGAGTTCTAGGGATTTTAAACATTTCGTATGTGACATAAAAGTTGCAATACTTTTTACTCCTACATCAGTAATTTCATGACTTGAAAAGCTCAAGGATTTTAAAGATGATATCTTTACAGCAATATTTTTTACTCCTTTGTCAGTAACATTACAACCTGAAAGGTTTAATCTTGCCAAACCTTCTAGTTGATTAACAATAAAATCCACTCCTTGATCAGTAATTTTACAATCTGAAAGATCTAACACCTTCAATTTTTTTAGCTTATTAGTAATATATTTTATTCCTTGATCTTCAATACTGTTACTTTTAAGATTCAAATAAATTTTTTTGTCAGGGTGCTTAATAGTTTTAACTAGCAGCTCTATAGCATCATCAGTTAATCCATAATTAGATAGGTCCATTACCTTTCCATTATCAAAAAACCGAGCCATTTTTTCAATTTCTTTATGAGTTATACCATACATAATTTATTTTAACTAATAATAAAACCGCAATATATATAATTTTAACATAAGTAAATAAAAATTATCCGTTAAATTATAAATTTATTTTAACTATATATAAATAAAATAATGCGCCTAGAGAAATGATACGATTTTAAAAAAACCAACGTGCTGAGTAATTTAAGCTAACTATCTTTAAACGCATATCGCTTAATAAAATTCCAAATGATAGACTGTATCCTCATTTTTTCTATACGCACTCATGTTTATTATCCCTAAGAAATCATTTTCTGAAATATAGCTAACGATACTAAAAAGTAGTACGTCATCAACTATGTTGCTAATTTCTTTATAAGACCTTCAAATCTCTTTTTAGATCTCTAATTTTAGCATTAGCAATGACTATAATTTTTCTCATAACAGCTACAAGTGCTACCATCTTCTTTTTACCCTTTTCAACAAGATCTCTATAAAATATTCCAAGCTTACCATTACTTCTAGCAGCAGTTAATGCTGACATAAATAATATAGGTTTTAAATCAGCTCTACCACCATAAGTCTTTCTATAACCAACCTTCTTACCACTTTCATACGGATATGGAGCTACTCCTGCTAAAGAAGCTATTTGTTTACGGTTTAAGTTTCCTAACTCAGGCATCAAAGCAAGTAAAGATGTGGCTGTAGCATTTCCTAAACCAGTAACCTCTTTAACTAATAGATCTCTAGCTTTTACTAAGTATTGGCAATCATCGACTAACTTATTTATATAACTTTCTATAATCATAATCTCTTGTTTATAGAATCCTATCATTCTTTGGTGAGAGTCTTTTGTACATTTTTGGTCTGGTGCTTGATATCTATTTTTTTCAGCTACTAACTGTTTTTTAATATCTTGTTTTCTAAGAATATATTTTATAAGCTTCTGCATTTTATCATCATTAGGTTGATAACATTCTAGATCACGGTGTCTTTCATACCCATATTTAGCTAGTCCAATAGCATCAATATTATCTGATTTACCTAATTGACTGGAGTTACGGACTTTTAAATTTAAGCAGTCATTTTGAGTATTTTTTTCATTTTTATAATTTCCCTATGACTCGCTTGATTGGCGGCGATTAACATTTTCCTTTTCAACGCATAGTGATTTTTATTTGAAGCAAGTTTTAGTTTTTCAAGTTCAATAAATGCACCTATAGATAAACCTATATGGTTAAGCTGAGTAGTAATTACAGATGTAGGTGATTTAGCAAGACTAGCGTTTTGTTTTATACTTCGATGATAAACTTCTATATTCCATCTTTTTTGATAGATATCTTCTATGTGGTTACTCTCTAGGTTTAGATCATTAGTAATTAAATAAATCTCACCTGTTGAATTGTCCCCGTTTTTGAAGACTTGGCGAGTAACCACAAGACTATATTTTATATCTTTTAAATAAATTTTCATAGCCTCATTTTCTAGCAATCCTAATTCATCTAACCTACAGTAGTTACCAGCAAGAGCATTAGCTTTACTCTTAGCAACTAAACGATTATTTGCTATACCTATTACATACGAGAGTTTATGTTTGTTAAAGAATTTCAAATTAGTTTTAGAAGCAAAATATCTATCAGCTACTATATAATCAAAACTAGAGAAATTCTTAATAATTTTCAATATCAGTTTTCTTGCCAGTTCATTAATTGTGTAGCGTGCTTTACGCTTTAAGCGCTCCATACCTGCTTTATCTTTTTCTACTACAAAGTTTTCCTTAGTTTGTACTTCAAAGCCTACAGGAATATTAGCATCTCCAACGTGGATTAAAGCACTAATAAGATTGATGCCTTTAACTGCTCTACCTACAGAATGATCATAAAACCAGTTTACTACCTCATTGACCATACTATCAGATTTAGGACTTATTGTATTGTCTATAGATAATATCTTTGGCTTATCTTTGTAGGCGTTTAAAATACTTTTACCTTTTAACCAGACATATTTACTTTCATAACTACCAACTTTTAACATCCGAGAAAAACTATCATGCTTTACTAGTTCATCTAACATACTTGAACACATTGTCGCACTTGCTTGGGAGTTTTGACATAATAAATATTCAGTATATAGATTGGCTAATTCACGTTGTTTCATTTTTAGAACATAACATAGTTGATGTAATTATAAATTAACACATAGAAAACTTTTTCGCTTTAACTTTTTCGCTTTAACTTTTTCCCAAAAGTCCGTAACTCCAGTAATTGACCTGTAGAGCGAATAAAATGTTTAACTACTCTAGTATTAGCTCTGTGAACAACTATATTCTTAGCTATTAAATATTCAAGTAAAGCTTTTTCATAGCCTCCAGTAGTTTCAAGAACTACAAAAGAATTATCCTTGAGTATAGGATGATCTGATAAAAGCTCATCAAAACCAGTTAAGTTATTAAGATATTTAAAAGTCTTTTTCTTAGCATGAATTGCTACTACAAAATCATTCTTTGATATATCAATACCGATAAAATTATGATACATTTCAAGTATCTCCTTAGTATGTTTATAAATGTTTGCGATTGTAAACGGTCGTTAAAACCAAGCAACTATCCAAACGTATTAAGGAGATAACCCAAGTACCTTGATGACGACGATTGTTTAAATCTATTCCGGGACGGTCGCTTGGGTTATAATCAAAACTATTAAACAGCTCTGATTTAACTCCTTAGTAAACATTATACTAAGAATTTAACTTACAATTCCGTCAGGCTTGACCACGGAATCTACTGAAATAGCTGGTTTTAAGCTATTTCAGTTAGTACTACTTTTATGCCTAGTAGGCTATAGTATAATGCATAAAGTTAGTTTACTGTAAAAATAGGTAAAATATGCCACATTAATCCCTAACAACACCTATTTTTAGTGTAATACAGCGCGATTTTATTTGAATCAAAATATAAACATTGAGAATACAATCTAGCAATATAACCACTAGAATTATATGACAACGACTATCCTTTTATAATTAAGTTTTTTTCACCATACTTTCTACGTAAGTGTGTTAATATTTCACTATCAATATGTATACAATTTGAAATATTTAAGTATTTCAAATTTGGTAACCTTTGCGTAAGCTTCTCCACACGCGAATAGTCTATGGTTTTACTATTTGAAAGATCCAGCGATTCCAGAGCTGATAAATTTAGTAGCCAATCAATATCAATTATTTCACAATTAGAAAGGTATAGTGACCTTAAATTTAAGTATTGGCCAATCACATATGCTAAAGAATAAGAAATTTCATAACCTGAAATATCTAGAGACTTCAATTTGCTCAGTCTGAAAGCGTGGCTATCAGCTATAGATAGGTTACTTATTTTATTGCCACATAATTTTAATGACTCCAAGCTTTTCATCTTTGAGACAATGGATTCCACTCCTTTATCTGTGATTTTATTGTAATTTAAATTTAATATTTTCAAGCTTGGCAAACTTGAGACAATGTCTCCCACTCCTTTATCTGTGATTCTATTATTCGAAACATCCAATGACTCCAAACCTGTTAGTTTACCAACAATAAGTTCTACTTCTTCATCACCAATATTATTACCAGACAAGTGTAAGTGTTTTATGTTGGGTAAGCAAGATACAATCTTTATGATTACATTTCTCATGCCTTCAGGATAGCCTGAAATTTTTAGAGTCGTCATTGAGGTTTTTGAGCTTGCTGGTAAATAAGATCCAATAGCTTGAGCCATTTCTTTTCCATCAGACATTTCTATCCCAGTTTTTAACCAAGTATTATGTGAAAAATCTATCGAGTTCAAATTTTTTAAATTCGTAAAAATATCTCGAACACCTTCAATTCCTATTTCATTATGCTCAAGATTAAGGTGTTCCAACTTTTTTAAGTTGTTAGCAATTTCCTTTGCCCCTTTGTCAGTAATGTCACAATCTGAGAGAGTTAAGTGTTTCATTTGCTTTAAACGGTAAGTTATATGCCCTAAACCATCATCCCCAATCTTATTACCAGACAAATTTAATGCTTCCAAATTACTTAGAGTGTTAGCAATTTCAAAAGTTCCATTCGTTATAATTTTGTTACCTTTAAGATTAAGCGAGGTTACTAAATTTGGATATTCAATCTTATTAAATATTTGTTTAATATCTACATTATATAGATTATAATTAGATAAGTCTAAACTATTACGACCAAGTTTTAGCATGTGATTAATATTATTAATAATTTTTTTAATTTTATATTCTTCCATTTAATTATTTGAAATAACTCCATTATTTGTTTATTTTAAATATAACACAGTTATTTAATTATTAATATATTTTTACGAATATATTTCATATTATTACTAATTGAACTACTGCAAGCAGTCATTAAAAATTTAAAGCAGACTCCTAAGCCACAAACTCTGTAGTTGCTTTCCGATGCTTTTTTCCTTTCGCTGATGGTTTAGAAGAATGTATCAAAGCAGGTGCAAAAGCTGTTATTCAACCAGGTGGCTCAAAAATGATCAAGAAGTAATCAACGCTACGAATAAAGCTGGTATAGCAATGGTCTTTACGAATATAAGACATTTTAAACACTAGAATTAAAGTAACGCACATTGGCGGTTAGTAGTTACAAAAACAAATGATGGTGATACTTAAGTTTGAAGTGACTAATGATTCTATTGAATATATTGGTTATGAAAAATAATCTTCTCTTATCATCTTTATTAAGCATATCTGCTATAATCTGTTTACCTTTAATTTTTTAAATAATTTTCATGGCTGAAAAATATATATACTCAATGCATAGGGTCGGCAAAGTTGTGCCGCCTAATAAATATATACTCAAAGATATCTCGCTATCTTTTTTTGATGGTGCAAAGATTGGGGTGCTTGGTTTAAACGGCTCAGGTAAATCTACCCTACTTAAAATTATGGCTGGCCTTGACACTGAAATAGTGGGCGAAGCAGCTCCACGTAAAGGAGTTAAAATTGGTTACCTACCACAGGAGCCAAAACTAGATCATACTAAAGATGTCCGTGGTAATGTTGAAGAAGCCCTTTCCCACTTAAAAGATATGCTTACTAGATTTGATGAAATTAGTATGAAGTTCTGTGAGCCAATGTCTGATGATGAAATGGCAAAACTCCTTGAAGAACAAGGAGAGTTACAAAATGCTATAGATACCGCTGGTGCTTGGGAGATAGACCGTAAGCTTGAAGTAGCTGCGGAAGCTTTACGTTTACCGCCTTGGGATGCTGATGTTACTAAATTATCTGGAGGTGAGGCTCGTCGCGTAGCTTTATGTAAATTATTATTATCTGCTCCTGATATTCTACTTCTAGATGAGCCTACTAACCACTTAGATGCAGAGTCTGTAGCATGGCTTGAGAAATTCCTAGCAGAATACAAAGGTACTGTTGTAGCTGTTACGCACGATAGATATTTCTTAGATAATGTTGCTGAATGGATTTTAGAGCTAGATCGTGGTGAAGGTATACCATTTAAAGGTAATTACTCACAATGGCTTGAGCAAAAACAAAAACGCTTAGAAATGGAAGAAAAGCGTGAATCATCCCACCAAAAAGCACTAAAAGAAGAGTTAGAGTGGGTGCGTCAAAACGCTAAAGGCCGCCAAGCAAAATCAAAAGCAAGACTTGCAAAATTTGATGAATTAAGCTCGCAAGAGTTCCAAAAGCGTAATGAAACTCAAGAGCTATATATTCCACCTGGAGAACGTTTAGGAAATAATGTAATTAAGGTTAAAGATCTTGTTAAATCATTTGATGATAAATTACTAATCGATGGTCTTGATATGGATGTCTATCCTGGCTCGATTGTTGGAATCATTGGGGCTAATGGTGCTGGTAAATCGACTTTCTTTAAAATGCTAACAGACAAAGAAACTCCAGATGCTGGAAATATCACAATTGGTGAAACTGTAAATCTAGCATATGTAGATCAATCTCGCGATGCTCTAGATGATAGCAAAACTGTGTGGGAAGAGATCTCAGATGGTTTAGATGTAATCACAGTGGGTAAATTTACAATCCCATCACGTCAGTATGTAGGTAGATTTAATTTTAAAGGTGCAGACCAGCAGAAATATATTTCTCAATTATCTGGTGGTGAGAGAAACCGTGTTCATCTAGCCAAGCTATTAAGAAGTGGTGGTAATGTAATATTGCTTGATGAACCGACAAACGATCTAGATGTAGAAACTTTAAGAGCTCTAGAAGAAGCTATTTTAGCATTCCCTGGTTGTATTATGGTTATCTCACATGATAGATGGTTTTTAAATCGTATTGCTACACATATGCTTGCTTTTGAAGGCAATAGTGAAGTAGTATGGTTTGAAGGTAACTATGATGCTTATATCGAAGATAAAAAACGCCGTCTTGGCGATAAGTATGATGCTATTACTAAAATTAAATACAAGAGAATTTCTGTTGGCTAAAAACAGGAGCTAAAGCTCATGAAAATCTTTTTTTATTCTACTAAAAAGTATGACAAAGAGTATTTTTCTAAACTAAACTCTAATCATCAACTAACTTTTGGTGATTATCCTTTAAACCAGGAAACCGTTATTTTTGCTAAAGGCTATGATGCTGTGTGCATCTTTGTAAATGATGTTTGTGACGCAGATGTATTAGATAAACTTGATGATATTGGAGTCAAAAATATTCTTCTAACTGGAGTTACGGACTTTTAAATTTAAGCAGTCATTTTGAGTATTTTTTTCATTTTTATAATTTCCCTATGACTCGCTTGATTGGCGGCGATTAACATTTTCCTTTTCAACGCATAGTGATTTTTATTTGAAGCAAGTTTTAGTTTTTCAAGTTCAATAAATGCACCTATAGATAAACCTATATGGTTAAGCTGAGTAGTAATTACAGATGTAGGTGATTTAGCAAGACTAGCGTTTTGTTTTATACTTCGATGATAAACTTCTATATTCCATCTTTTTTGATAGATATCTTCTATGTGGTTACTCTCTAGGTTTAGATCATTAGTAATTAAATAAATCTCACCTGTTGAATTGTCCCCGTTTTTGAAGACTTGGCGAGTAACCACAAGACTATATTTTATATCTTTTAAATAAATTTTCATAGCCTCATTTTCTAGCAATCCTAATTCATCTAACCTACAGTAGTTACCAGCAAGAGCATTAGCTTTACTCTTAGCAACTAAACGATTATTTGCTATACCTATTACATACGAGAGTTTATGTTTGTTAAAGAATTTCAAATTAGTTTTAGAAGCAAAATATCTATCAGCTACTATATAATCAAAACTAGAGAAATTCTTAATAATTTTCAATATCAGTTTTCTTGCCAGTTCATTAATTGTGTAGCGTGCTTTACGCTTTAAGCGCTCCATACCTGCTTTATCTTTTTCTACTACAAAGTTTTCCTTAGTTTGTACTTCAAAGCCTACAGGAATATTAGCATCTCCAACGTGGATTAAAGCACTAATAAGATTGATGCCTTTAACTGCTCTACCTACAGAATGATCATAAAACCAGTTTACTACCTCATTGACCATACTATCAGATTTAGGACTTATTGTATTGTCTATAGATAATATCTTTGGCTTATCTTTGTAGGCGTTTAAAATACTTTTACCTTTTAACCAGACATATTTACTTTCATAACTACCAACTTTTAACATCCGAGAAAAACTATCATGCTTTACTAGTTCATCTAACATACTTGAACACATTGTCGCACTTGCTTGGGAGTTTTGACATAATAAATATTCAGTATATAGATTGGCTAATTCACGTTGTTTCATTTTTAGAACATAACATAGTTGATGTAATTATAAATTAACACATAGAAAACTTTTTCGCTTTAACTTTTTCCCAAAAGTCCGTAACTCCAGTTCTAAGGTGCGCCGGTTTTAACAACGTTGATATTGCCCATGCTAAAAGTCTAGGTATAAAAGTTGCCAGAGTACCAGCATATTCACCATTTTCAGTTGCTGAACATACTTTAGCTCTTTTATTATGCTTAAATCGTAAGATACATAAGGCTTATAATAGAGTCAAAGAAAGTAATTTTAATATAGAGGGGTTAGAAGGTTTTGATATTCATCAAAAAACTATAGGAATAATAGGTTTCGGTAATATTGGTAAAGCTTTTGGTCAAATTATGTCTGGATTTGGTGGAGAAATTTTAGTGTATGATCCTTTTATAAACAAAAAGGATATACCTGTATATGCTAAGTTAGTAGATTTGAATACTATATTTAAGGAAGCTGATGTTATAAGCTTACATTGCCCTCTAAATGAGGATACTAAATATATAATTGACCAAAAAGCTCTTAGTTTAATAAAAACTTCGGCATTTATAATCAACACAAGTCGTGGAGCATTAATTGATACTCAAGTTACCATCAAAGCTCTTAAATCTAAATCCATAGCTGGTTTAGCTATAGATGTTTATGAGTATGAAAAAGATATTTTCTTTAGAGATATGTCTGGAGAAATCATTAATGATGAAATCTTTGAAAGGCTTCTCACATTTCCAAATGTTTTAGTAACTGCTCACCAAGCTTTTTTAACTAAAGAAGCACTTGAAGAGATTGCAAATACAACTTTAAATAATGCTGTCTTAATGGAGAAATCAAAAAGTAATTTAAACTTTTTATAAAACCATAATTCGTATATCAACGCTAGATTGTATTTTCAATGTTTATTCTGATTCCAAAATACACCTCATTAGGAGTCAAGTAATTTAAACATTCCTTAGATTATTATTCAAGTCTATTTGTAATTTAAAATTGTAAACTAGATGAAAGTTTCCAAATAATAATCCAAATATTTAAACCGAAACTTAGAAAAAAATGCTTTTAAAACGTTTTAAAACTATATAATAAATAGCAGCACTAATATTTATCTAACCAGAATGGTAAAGCAATTAACTCCAAGTCAACGAAAAAAAACTATCTTTATAACAAATCTTGGGGCAGTTTTAGAATGGTTTGAGTTTAGTCTTTATGGTTATCTTTCTATTTATTTAAGCATATTGTTTTTCCCAACAGAAGATCAAACAGTAGCTTTGCTTACAGTGTTTGGTATATTTGCAGCTAGTTATATTATGCGCCCGCTTGGAGGGTTCTTTTTTGGATCATTAGGCGATAGGTTTGGTAGGCGTTATGCAATTACATTAAGTATGATCCTTATGTGTGTGCCTATGTTCATTATGACGATTATGCCTACTTATGAGTCTGGAGGAATATGGGCTATTTTTATATTACTTTTTGCCCGTATGTTCCAAGGATTTTCTGTAGGTGGTGAATATTCTGGTGTATTAGTAGCTTTAGCAGAGAGCGCTTCAAGTAAGTATCGTGGATTTACGACAGCTTTGGCTGGTTTAGCTTCACAAATAGGCGTTATTATGAGTGCTTCAACTGTTGGTATATTATCTACTTTTTTAACTAAAGAACAAATGCTAGCATATGGCTGGCGTGTAGCTTTTGGAGTCGGCTTAATATTAGCAATTGTTTCAACTACTCTTCAGAAAAAGGCAAAAGAGTCTCCGTTTTTTAGAAGCATAAAAAATGAGTGTAGACTAAGCAAAACTCCGCTAAGGGATGCTTTAAGTGGCCCTAAGATGCCTCTTGTTTGGACATTTGTAATAACAGGCTATGTGGGTATTGCTTATTACATGATGGCTACTTTTTTACCTAATATTTTGATAACCAATAGACAGTTCGATGTAAATAAAATTATGTTTATAACTGTAGTTGTCTCAACTCTGTATGCGGTAGTCTCGCCTATTTTTGGGTGGTTATCAGATATATGGGGAAGAAAACCATTTTTATACTTTCCTATAATTCTAATTGCTATTTTAAGTTTTCCTATGTTTATATTTTTTAATAATGGGGGGTTAGAAAGTATCTTAATATTAGAGCTAATATTAGCTTTACTTATTTCCGCCATGACAGCAGCTTTTCAAATAGCTGTTACAGAGCTTTTTCCAACAAACTATAGGTATAGTGGCATGTCTGCTGCTTATAATTTAGGAAATGCCTTATTTGCTGGAACTACTCCTATGATTTGTATTTGGTTAATTAATTTAACCAACTCTAGTTATGCTCCTGCCTTTTACTTAGTAATTACATCTATAATCACTCTAGTAGTCATATACAAGATGCCTGAGACAAAGCATTCAAAAGAGTTTAGGTTTCATGAATAAAAACTTTCTCTAAACTAAATAAAAGTACTTGCTAGAGAAATGTCTATAAATAAGCACGCAACTGCAGGCACCCTTCACAGTTGGCAATTTTAATTGTGAAAATTAACACTTTACACCAGTCAGAGATCTATAGTAGGGCTGTTGCAAGCTGAAATTAGATGGACGATAAATCATGTACTTATATGAGTACTTATAGTATACTAGTCATTAATTGAATAAATTGGAGATAATTATGAGAACTTTAAACTATACCTCATTCAGAAATGAGCTGGCATCATCGATGGATAGCGTCATTGAGGATCATCAACCTATCGTTGTTACTAGAGGCTCCGAAAAAAAAGCTGTTGTTGTGATGTCTTTAGATGATTTTAAATCGTATCAAGAAACGGCGCATTTGATGTCTAGCATAAATAACTATAATAGACTTGATCAATCTATAAAAGAACTTGAGTCTGGTAATTCAATACAAAAAGAGCTTATTGAAGAATGATATTATCTTGGTCAACTAACGCTTGGGAAGATTATCTTTATTGGCAAGCAAATGATAAGAAAAAGTTAAAGCGTATAAATCAGTTAATCAAAGATATTAAAAGAAATTATTTTGAAGGCTTGGGTGGTCCAGAACCACTTAAACACAATTGGACTGGATACTGGTCAAGAAGGATCGATAGAGAACATCGCTTAGTTTACAAAATTCAGGATAATAATATTCTCATTGCTCAATGCAGATATCACTACTAAATCTGAAATTTACATCTCTAATAGTTCGTGTTCCTTCTTATGATTATTCTAGGATGTGTAACTTTTCAAAGTGGGAGAATATACTTGCTGGGGATTTATTTGTGACATGGTTTACTTTATCATTGATGCGATATAGGTGTGTATATAATCTCACACTTGCAACCCATTTTTAACACAGTTAGAAACATATAATTTTAGTTTGCAAACTCCCATATACCCAAAACTGCTTTTTTTTATACCTAAAGATATGTATAATCTTATCTCAGGTATATTTTAATTATTAGCAATAAGTTATGGAAAATCTAGCTTACTTTGTATCACAGAATTTGTTATTTTGTATATCTTTTATTCTTATTTTAGCTATATATATAGTTTTTGAGCTAACACAATCAAAGAAGTCTCAATATAAGCTTTCGGTAGTAGAAGCAGTTGCTACTGTAAATAAAAATAAAGGGATATATTTAGATGTTAGAGATCATGAGCAATACAGTAAAACTCATATTATAGGAGCTCAAAATATTAATATTAATGATTTGGCAGATAAGCATAAAAAGTTAATTAAAAGCAAAACAAAACCAATAGTTATTTATGGTGACCAAGCAGAAAAAGCTATGCAATTATTACGTAAAGAAGGTTTTGAGCAAGTATATATTTTGAAAGATGGTCTAAAAGCATGGCTACAAGCCAGCTATCCAGTAAAATCATCTTCAAACTAAAAGACTAAACTAAAGAGGGATCATAAAATGGATCAACAAACACAACCACAATTTCAAATCCAAAAAGTTTATATAAAGGATCTTTCTTTCTCTGTTCCAAATTCTGACAAAATATGGGCTACACAGTGGAAACCGCAATTACATACAGATTTAAAAATTACAGCAGAAAAACTACCAGAAGAAAATACTTATGAAAGTATACTAACTGTAGAAGTGAAAGTTGAGAATGATGGTGTCACAGCTTTTGAAATAGAAGTTAAGCAAGCAGGTGTTTTTACAATTTCTAATATGCAAGATCAACAAATAGAACATGCTAAGTATTCTTTTTGCCCTAACATACTTTATCACTACGCTCGTGAAGCTATTTCTGACTTAGTAGTTAGCGGCGGTTTCCCTCAGTTATGTCTATCAGCAGTAAATTTTGACGCAATGTATCAAGATTCTTTGAAATCTAGTGATAGCACTAAGCAACACTAAGGAAGTCTAAAAATGAGTAAAGAAAAAGCGTTAGAATCAGCATTATCACAAATTGAAAAGCAGTTTGGCAAAGGCTCAATCATGAAGTTGGGTGACCAGCAGGCTGCACATGATATTGACATTATCCCATCAGGGATTATAGCTTTAGATGTTGCTTTAGGAATAGGAGGTTATCCTAAAGGACGAATAATAGAGATATATGGGCATGAGTCTTCAGGTAAAACTACTCTTACTCTTCTTGCGATAGCACAATGCCAAAAGCAAGGTGGCACAGCAGCCTTTATTGACGCTGAGCATGCACTTGATCCTAAATATGCTAAGCTTCTAGGGGTGGATATTGATAATCTAATAGTGTCTCAACCAGATACTGGTGAACAAGCTTTAGAAATTGCTGATATGCTTGTACGCTCTGGTGGCGTGGATATCGTTGTTGTTGACTCTGTAGCAGCACTTACTCCCAAAGCTGAGATAGAAGGTGATATGGGAGATTCTCATATGGGTCTACAAGCTAGATTAATGTCACAAGCTTTGAGAAAGCTTACAGCCAATATCAAACGCTCGAATACTTTGGTAATGTTTATTAACCAAATTCGTATGAAAATAGGAGTAATGTTTGGTAATCCTGAAACTACAACTGGCGGTAATGCTTTAAAATTCTATTCTTCTGTAAGATTAGAAGTAAGAAAAGGTGGGTCGCTAAAAGATGGTGCTGATGTTAGTGGTAATGAAATCAAAGTGAAAGTAGTTAAAAACAAAGTTGCTCCTCCATTTAAACAGGCAGAATTTGAGCTAGTGTATGGAGAGGGTATATCTTTAGAGGCAGAACTTGTTGACCTTGGTGCAAAACATAATATTATTGAAAAATCTGGTGCTTGGTATAGTTATAAAGGTAAAAAAATAGGTCAAGGTAAAGAAAAAGCCAAAGACTATCTAAAAGAAAATACTGTCGAACGTGATGAGATAGAAAAGTCTATTTTAGAGCTTTTACTTCCTCAAAAGTACGCAAACCAAAACCCAAAATCTGAACCAAAAGTAAACTCAAAAACTCAAAATGAGCTTATCTAAAGAAAGAAATTATCTTTTATATCTTCTTGCTAAGCAAGATTATTCACGTAAACAGCTTTTTGATAAATTAAATAAAAGAGCAAATATCTCCCAAGAGCAAATAGAGCAATTGCTAGATGAGTTTGAACAAAATAATTGGTTATCAGACAAACGCTTCGTAGAGGTTTTTGTTAGTAGTGAAATTAACAAATTAAGAGGAAAGAAGAGGATTATAAATATAGCTGCATATCAAAAAGGTTTATCTCAAGAGTTAGTAGAAAACTTTTTGGCGGGTTTAGACGTTGACTGGTTTGACTTATGCAAGAAGCGTTTATATAAAAAGTATACAGATATTGAAATGTTACAGCTAGATCCAAAACTAAAACAAAAAGCTATAAACTATTTAGTATATAATGGGTTTAGTTATGATGAAATAAAGAGTACTATAATTACCGAAGATTAAAAAAAATTATGTTTTTTATTATAAATTACTTATAAGTTAGTTTTTTTTAGGGTAAGCTATAGTTGCTGATGAAAATTTAATATAGGAGTTTGATAATGGCAAAAGGAACTGTAAATAAAGTTATTTTACTAGGTAGATTGGGTATAACTCCAGAAGTTAGAACTACCCAAAATGGTACAACTGTTGCGACCTTAAGTTTAGCTACAAATGATGGCATGGGTGAAAATATAACTACAGAATGGCATAAAGTTGTTGTATTTGGTAAAGCAGCGGAGATTATTCAAAGGTATGCTAACAAAGGTTCGCAGCTATTTATAGAAGGTAGATTACGTACAAACAAATGGCAAGATAAAAATGGTAACACACAATACTCAACTGAAGTAGTGGCAAGTAATTTTCAGTTTATTGGTGGTGGCAATACTCAAGGTGATGCAAGCTATAATAATGAGCAAGCAACTAGTAATTTCAATCAACAAACCACTCAACAAGACAATATCCCTGATTTTGCAGAGATAAATTCGTCTAATTTTGATGATGATATTCCTTTTTAAGAACCACAAATGTAACCAATTAAAGGCGTCGTAGAGGCACTACTACTTATAGACTGTGCTATGTGGGATTAAATAGAACCTTATAGGCGCTTCTCAACGTATGTGGCCATTGCTTTTTGATCTATATCTGGTAAGTTGCCATTCATTAGATCCATATCAGGATTGGCATACATGCACAACATTGTTCCAAGAGACCCTTTTTTATTTGGCATGATTTTTAAACAGTCTTTATATTTAGTATGAAAACAATCGATAGCTAATAATAATGATCTATTATTTAACTGACCAAACTGTAGACCAGTCCTGGCTTTATTGTGAGAAGAGGTAAGATATTGCTGCGTTTTTCTAACGTGCATAGCAAAATTCTTACAAGCGTTACCAAATAAAAAAGCACGAACTCGGCCATCTACGCCATGGGGTTCTAAGATTCCATAAGTTTTTTTATCAGCTAGCCCTCCTAAAATAGTGTTAAAATATGATTCTATTGTTCCGCCAAGGACAGGAATATAACCTAATGGCTTAAGTGCCATTGAGATATTTCCAGCTGTTAACCCTAACTGTAAATTAAAATGATCAGTCTGTCCAACTCTATTAGTTACTGGAGTTACGGACTTTTAAATTTAAGCAGTCATTTTGAGTATTTTTTTCATTTTTATAATTTCCCTATGACTCGCTTGATTGGCGGCGATTAACATTTTCCTTTTCAACGCATAGTGATTTTTATTTGAAGCAAGTTTTAGTTTTTCAAGTTCAATAAATGCACCTATAGATAAACCTATATGGTTAAGCTGAGTAGTAATTACAGATGTAGGTGATTTAGCAAGACTAGCGTTTTGTTTTATACTTCGATGATAAACTTCTATATTCCATCTTTTTTGATAGATATCTTCTATGTGGTTACTCTCTAGGTTTAGATCATTAGTAATTAAATAAATCTCACCTGTTGAATTGTCCCCGTTTTTGAAGACTTGGCGAGTAACCACAAGACTATATTTTATATCTTTTAAATAAATTTTCATAGCCTCATTTTCTAGCAATCCTAATTCATCTAACCTACAGTAGTTACCAGCAAGAGCATTAGCTTTACTCTTAGCAACTAAACGATTATTTGCTATACCTATTACATACGAGAGTTTATGTTTGTTAAAGAATTTCAAATTAGTTTTAGAAGCAAAATATCTATCAGCTACTATATAATCAAAACTAGAGAAATTCTTAATAATTTTCAATATCAGTTTTCTTGCCAGTTCATTAATTGTGTAGCGTGCTTTACGCTTTAAGCGCTCCATACCTGCTTTATCTTTTTCTACTACAAAGTTTTCCTTAGTTTGTACTTCAAAGCCTACAGGAATATTAGCATCTCCAACGTGGATTAAAGCACTAATAATGATCTACCCCGTCAATTTGGGACAGTTTACCTTTTTATTTTCCATTATATATTCAAACTGATTTGGAGTCATATAATTTATTGTAGAATGTTTCCTTTTTGTATTATAGTAAGCCTCAATATACTCAAATATAGATAGCTTAGCTTCTTCTCTAGTTTTATAGTTTTCATCATGAACTAACTCAACTTTTAAAGTACCAAAGAAACTCTCACAAGCAGCATTATCATAACAACATCCTTTAGAACTCATACTTGATAATAGCCAGTTATTTTTAATAACATCCTGATACTGTTTACTACAATATTGTGACCCTTTGTCAGAATGTATAATAACACCACTAGGAAAATTTCTTCTAAATAATGCCATATTTAAAGCACTACAGATTAAGTCTGCTTTCATTCTAGAATCCATTGCCCAACCTAAAACTGCCCTTGAGAATAAATCTATAATCACAAAAAGATACAGCCATCCTTCTTGTGTAGGTATGTAAGTTATATCTGTAACCCACCTATGGTTCATAGACAACGCTGTGAAGTTCTGTTCTAATAAGTTCTCAGAAACATGTTTGTTATGGTTAGAGTCTGTCATTGCTTTATGTTTACGAGCAGCTTTTGCCTGCAAATCAAGTAATTTCATACGTTTAGATACTCTAGGTTGAGTAACTTTCCAACCCATATCTTTAAGTTGTTTGTATATCCTAACACTCCCATATCTAGATTTATGTTCGTTAAATATAGCAGTAATAGCATTATCTAGCTCAGCATCATTAGATTGTCTTTTACCTATAGGCTCATGTATCCATCTGTAATATGAGGATGTACTTACATTCAAATATTTACATAATGTTGTTACTGGCATGACTTTGCAATGCTCCTTAATAAAAGCGTACCTTACAGTCCTTGCTTTGCAAAGTACGCTGCTGCCTTTTTTAGTATTTCACGCTCTGTTTCTACTTGTTTAAGCTTTTTCTTTAAATCAGCATTTTCAGAAGATAATTGCTGATACTGCGTTTTATAATCTATCTTTATCTCTTTAGGAGGATTCGACATAGCTTTGGATATCCAGTTGCAAATGGTTTTATATTTAACTCCTAAATTATCTGCTATTTCTCGCCTATTTGTATCTGGTTGTAAACATAATTTAACAGCATTATCTTTAAATTCTTTTGTATATCTTTGATACTTCATCTTGTCTCCTTTTCTTAACACTTAAGTGTCCCAAATAGGAGGGTATGATCATAAGATTGATGCCTTTAACTGCTCTACCTACAGAATGATCATAAAACCAGTTTACTACCTCATTGACCATACTATCAGATTTAGGACTTATTGTATTGTCTATAGATAATATCTTTGGCTTATCTTTGTAGGCGTTTAAAATACTTTTACCTTTTAACCAGACATATTTACTTTCATAACTACCAACTTTTAACATCCGAGAAAAACTATCATGCTTTACTAGTTCATCTAACATACTTGAACACATTGTCGCACTTGCTTGGGAGTTTTGACATAATAAATATTCAGTATATAGATTGGCTAATTCACGTTGTTTCATTTTTAGAACATAACATAGTTGATGTAATTATAAATTAACACATAGAAAACTTTTTCGCTTTAACTTTTTCCCAAAAGTCCGTAACTCCAGTTAGTTACCTTAGAAACATAATCACTTATTCCTTGGGTAATAAGAGCTAAATATTTACCAGTGTTTTTTATCATCTTTTCAGAAAGCCCTGCGTCTTTATTTATATTAGGTTGGGTTAAATTATTGGAGCTAGCAAGTTTTTTTCCTAATTCACTAAATTTCTTTAATCTATCGCCGGATATAATACTTCTTAATACATTTCCTCCCTCAGGAGTTTTAGATAGCAAATACGCTAGCCCGGCTAAAATTTTTTCAGATTCAGGGAGAGAAACCATATCTAATTCTGATTCATCACCTTCACTCAAAAATAAGCTGTTTCCTGAATTGATCCTTCCTGTAATAAATTTTGCTATCATTGCTCCAACTCCTTGAAATGGCCTACTACCTGTGTCAGGTGAGTTAGATGCTGCTGCAAGCATATATGAGTTTAATTTACTATTTAGACCTCTGAATATGGTTGCTTGATGCAAAACGGCCATATATACAAATGTGCTCATAGATACTAAACTTTCAGATGACATATGTCTTTTCTTTACAGAATTACCTTTAGAATCTAACTTAGAAGTTTGTTCTGATTTCCAGTCAAAAGCTCTAGAGTATTGTAGAGTTTCTGTATTATAACCCGCTTCAGCGTAAACACCTTGGTACTCAAGAAATGTTTGAAACACACTTAATATTCGCTTGGAGTCATCTGCTGAACCCATAAGACGATTCCACTCTGCAGCTGCTTGTAGACCCTTGGTTGAGACATAGTGTTCGCTTTTATTCAGGCGTTTAGCTATTTTAGCTATTTCACCATAGTTGATCTGAATGTTAAAATATGAGTTGTATTGTTGAATACCATCCAAAAAAGCATATTTAAGAGATTCTGGACTTACAAATGACATAAGCATACTTTTATCAATGTTTGTAGGTGTCACTTTAAGCCTTTCTCTAGTTGACTGCTTATCAATGATTATTTTTTCATTTTTATCTAATAATGTTTCTTCGTACGAGTCTACCATTTCATTCATCAAATCATCTATATCCATTTTATATACCTCCTCTATATACAAAAAAATAGTTTCCGTCGCAAACAGCTAATCAAACAGAATTTATTATTTTTTACACAACAGATAATACAAATTAAAAAAATAATCTTATATATGATAATTTGATAAGGCCTAGGGGGATTTTGATAGCAATCCTTCATCAAACTTAATTACTATCTTCTAAATTAGAATTTCAAAAAAAGCCTAATGCGATTGTCTCACAGACGCCTACAGTTAGCCTTATGTAACAATAAATAGTATAATTAAGGCCAATAATTATTTTAAATGTTTTAATAAATGTCTCATATTTTGGTGTTAAACTGCGGTAGTTCTTCAGTTAAGTTTGCTCTTATAGATCCTATAAGTTCAAAGTCTTTGCTAACAGGTTTGGCTGAAAACATAGGTCAACGAAATTGTAGAATGGCTCTTAAAAGTAAGCAAAATTTCGAAAAGATCATAGAGAATGGTCAGTATAAAGATATTTTCATAGAGTTAAAAGTATTTTTAGAAGAAAGTGGTTATTTAGATAGTATTGTAGCTGTTGGTCACAGAGTCGTACATGGTGGACAGTACTTTTCAGATTCTGTTATAATAGATGAAGAAAACCTAAAGAAAATTAAGGACTGTATAGCACTTGCTCCCTTGCATAATCCAGCAAATATAGAGGGTATAACATTTTGTCAGCAAATATTTTCAAATTTACCACAAGTAGCTGTTTTTGATACAGCATTTCATCAAACAATACCAAAGTACGTCTCAGAATATGCTATTCCTAAAGAATTAACTAAAAAATACTATATAAAAAAGTATGGTTTTCATGGCACATCGCATAAGTATGTATCTACTCAAGCAGCTAAACTCTTAGGCAAAAAAAATGGAAATTTTATAGTAGCCCATCTAGGTAATGGATGTAGTTTATCAGCTGTAGTTGAGGGTAAAAGTATTGATACAAGTATGGGTTTTACACCTCTAGACGGTTTAATAATGGGTACACGTTCAGGTAGCATTGATGCTGGAATTTTTGATTTTTTAGCCAATAATTTGGGTTGGAATATAAATAAAATCACAACTACTTTAAATAAACAAAGTGGGCTATTAGGTATCTGTGGACATAGTGACATGCGCGAGATTTCTCATTTAGCTAATCAAGGTAATGAGCTAGCGAAATTAGCCATAGAAATGTTTTGTCATAGAGTCGCTAAGTTTGTTGCAAGCTACATGGTTTATTTTGAAAAGTTTGATGGACTAGTTTTTACAGGTGGGATTGGCGAGAATGCAGTAAATATACGTGAAAATATAGCTACTAAACTTAAGAATATTGGTTTTGAGCTTGATCACCAGAAAAATAGCAATAAAGAAAGTTTTATTAATACTCAGGAGAGTCATAATATTATAGTTATAAACACAAATGAAGAGTTGATGATAGCTTTTGAAACGATGAGTCTTATTTAGAGGTAATGATATGAAAACATCTATATTTATGTTACCAACGTCGAAGTATACTGGGCTTAGAATTTTAACAAAAAGTTTAGAATATGCTTTACAGGAAGAAGGACTAAAAGTAGCTACTTTTCACCCTATCTTTGATATAGGGATGACTATAGAAAAGATTGAAAAATATTTGTTAAATGGCCGTATAAAAGATTATGTAGAAATATTACTTAGCAGATTTTATGATAAGTGTCAGGAATATGATTTTATTATAGTTTATGGTTTGTTCCGCCAAGGGAATGATACCCATAAACTATACCCGTTAAATAGTGTAATTAGTGAATTAAATACAGAATTAATCAAAGCTCTATCAGCTAAAGTTATAGTGGTTTCATATCATGGTAATAAATCTTTGGATGATATTAATGGTGAGTTAGATTATGCTTACCGGAATTTACCTCAAAGGGTAAAAACTTTAGGAGCGATAATCACAAAACTAAACGCACCCTACGACGATGATGGACATATGAGCTTTAGTTTAGCAGAAGAGGATACTTCTACTATTAGGAGAAATAATGTCAGCTTTGAAGAAATACGCAAGCTACCTGTTTTTAAAGAAAATAAATTGCCTTTATTGGGCGTGATAGAGTGGGATAAAGAAAAAGCTTATCCACGGATTATTGATATCAAAAATAGTTTGAAACTAAATGCTATTACTTCTAATAACCTTGACGCTAGAGTACACAAAGTAACGATGTGCTCTAGAAGAATAGAAAATTTTATCAGAGACTTAGCACCAAATTCTTTAGTGATAACATCAGCAGATAGATCAGATATTTTGGTTACGGTGTGTTTGGCTGCTAAAAATGGCTTAAAGATAGCAGGAGTTATTTTAACAGCAGAAGAATACTTAGATGAGAAGGTAAAGCAGCTATGTTTAGATACAGCCAAAGAAGCTGGTTTAGTGATACTAACAACCAAAAACAGAAGTGTAAATACAATCCTTAAGTTAGCTAATATTGATTTTATGGGTATACCGGATGATGATAAAGAGCGTATCCAAATGGTTAAAGAAGCTATAGTAAGCTCACTGGATAAAGAAAAGATTTTGCAAGCTATTAAACAAGATGTTCCAAAGCAGCAAGTGATGTCGCCACCAGCATTTAGGTACCATCTACTAAAAATGGCAAGACAAGCGAGAAAACGAATTATCCTACCTGAAAGTTATGAACCTAGAACTTTGCTAGCAGCTAAAAACTGCTATGAGCAGGGTATAGCAGATTGTGTACTTATTGGTGATAAAGCAAAAATTAATAAAGTTGCGAAGTTAAATGGTTTTAGCTTACCTAAAGATATAGAAATTATCCAATTAGATGAAACTCAGAAATTAAAGTATTTAAATACGCTAATGAATCTTAGGAAACATAAAGGATTATCCGAAAATTTAGCCAAAGATGCTTTAAAAGACCCCATAATAGTAGCTACTCTTATGCTATATCTTGGAGAAGTTGATGGATTAGTTTCAGGAGCAGAGCATACAACAGCAGATGTGCTAAGACCGGCTTTACAACTTATAAAAACTAAGCCTAACACGTCTTTGGTTTCATCAGTATTTTTTATGTGCATGCCTGATGAAGTTATAGTTTTTGCAGATTGTGCAGTTAACCAAGACGCTACAGCAGAGCAGTTGGTAGATATAGCGATTCAAAGTGCAGAATCTGCTAAAAAGTTTAGTATAGAGCCTCGTGTTGCGATGATTAGCTATAGTACAGGTACTTCTGGTTCTGGTGCTCAAGTAGAGAAAGTACGCCTGGCGACAGAACTTTTAAGGCAAAAGGTACCAGAATTATTGGTAGACGGACCATTACAATATGATGCTGCAATGATAGAGAGTGTAGCAAAGAAAAAAGCTCCTGACAGCCCTGTTGCAGGTAAAGCTACGGTGCTTATCTTTCCTGATTTAAACACTGGTAATACCGTCTATAAAGCAGTTCAAAGAAGTGCTAATGTTTTAAGTATTGGCCCTGTACTGCAAGGCATTAATAAACCTGTAAATGACCTTTCTAGAGGGGCAACCGTTGATGATATAACTTACACAATAGCAATTACTGCTATACAAGCAATATAAAAAATTTTATAGGAAAAAACTATGCTAGATAATAAATTATTAACTAGAGTTATAAACAGATATTCCTTTCATGGAATAAATAGTTTTGAAGTAATAAACCCAGCTACAGATGAGCTTATTTGTAAGCTTGAGGCAAAAGATACTGAATATATTCAAAAAAGCATAAATTCATCAAAACAAGCTCAAAATAGCTCTAGACAGCAGTTAGCTACAGAAAGATCAAAACTTTTAAGCAGATGGTATGACTTAATTGTTAAAAACGCTGATGAATTGGCTCAGATCATTACTTTAGAAAGTGGCAAACCTTTAACTGAAGCAAAATCTGAAATACTATATGGAGCTAATTTTATTCAATGGTATGCTGAAAAAGCTAAAAGAATAGATAGTCGTATATTTGAACCTAATTTTGGAAATGTAGAGGGCCGGGTAGACTATCAACCAGTAGGAGTAGTTGCAGCTATTACACCATGGAATTTTCCTATTGCTATGGTCACACGAAAAGTAGCTCCAGCTATTGCTGCAGGCTGCAGTGTGATACTTAAGCCCTCTGCGCTTACACCTTTAACTGCATTTGCTGTAAGAGAGTTACTTATTGACACAAGTGCTGATGAAAATCTGCTGCAGGTAATCTGTGGAGATTCAAGTATCATTGGAAAAGAGTTTCAACATAGTAGTATCATCAGAAAAATAACCTTCACAGGTTCGACAAAAGTTGGTAAGTTACTTATGCAACAAGCTGCTGAGACTGTCAAGAAAGTATCTCTAGAACTTGGAGGTAATGCTCCATTTATAGTATTTGAAAGCGCAAATCTTGAGAAAGCTGTTGAAGGACTTATTGCTGCAAAAATCAGAAATGCTGGCCAGGTGTGTGTAGCACCAAATAGAGTCTTTGTACAGAAAAATATCAAAGCTGAATTTATGTCTAAGCTTAAAAAAGCAATAGCTAAGCTAAAGCAAGGTAATGGCTTAGATAATGATGTGCAAATTGGACCTTTAATTAATGAATCCGCTGTAGAAAAAGTACAAGTTCATATAGCTGATGCTGTATCAAAAGGTGCAAAAATAGTTTATGGTGGGCAAATTAACCCTAAACTAGGTGGAAAGTTTTTTGAGCCAACTATATTAGACAATATGACTGACCAAATGGTGGCTAGCTGTGAGGAGACTTTTGGGCCAGTTATAACTATATTTGATTTTGATACTGAAAAAGAAGTGTTAGAAAAAGCAAACAATACAAACTATGGTTTAGCAAGTTACTTCTTCAGTAACGATATAAATCAAATAAGAAGAGTTAGGATCGCGTTAGAATATGGTATGATTGGTATAAATACTGGATTGATATCAAACGAAAAAGCACCTTTTGGAGGTATTAAAGAGTCTGGATTAGGTAGAGAAGGCTCAGATGAAGGCATTTATGAGTTTTTGGAGGCTAAATATTCTATGCAAAGTTTTGCGTGAGCAGCGAGCCTTTCTATGTAATTGTGTAAATTCAAAATAGCCTACCAATACTGTCTTGATTTTTATAAACAGTTTTAAAATATATCCATAAGTCAGCAGGTAACTTTTTAGACAGTTCAAAAGTGTATCTAATAGCTTTGCTAGAATATAGCTCTTTAGCTTCTATACACTTTAGTATATCTCCTAAATAGTAATAGCCGTCATTTTTCTCCACCCTAGCAAATACATAGCTTGTAACGCTATTCTCTGCTAAGGCTTTTTCTTGCTTATCTTCTAGAGTTTTGTTCTTTTTAGAGTAAAATGTAAAGACTGAATCTGAAAGAAACTTATTATCATATTGGCTAAATTTTTTATTCTCATCAAAAGTCATAAACAACAAAGCCTTATTATCAAAAAATCTATAACCAGCTAAATTAACTCCACCGTTTGTATAATCTTGATTAAGTAAGTGAGCAATATCTTTTTTAGAATATTTAGCATACAGAGATAAACCATTGAGTTTATTTTTATGATATTTTTGCTGATAAATAAGTTTATTATAAATCAGTAAATCTTGTATGTGCCACTGTAAGAAACTGTTACCAATTATAGTGCTATAAGGTAAAAGAGAGATCTGTTTATCTTCTAGCTTTATTAAAGGTGTATACTCTTGCCTACCAGCGTTAACTGTAAATATTTTTAGAGATAAGTGCTGTAATGCACTAACAAAGCTTTCTATATTAAAATTCTCTATTTCTTGAGCTACTAATCTTTCCAAGTTTTTAACTTCCATGCACGGTTGCTTTAGAAGTTTTTCCAAAATTAAAATTTCGTGCAACCTTTTTGCAGGAGTAAACTCCTTTGAGATAAACTTTAAAATTCTGTACTCTTGCTCATTTAAATTTGGTATATCCTCTTTGAAGGTTTTAAGAATGTCATAATAAGTATCCTTTGCTGATAAAATAACCTCTGGAGCAATAAAATTATGTGTTTCAAAGTCAACTAACATAGGTATTCTACCTAACTCTTTCTTCAACTGAACATAATCTCTTTTTATATTCTTTAACTGAGAAAAATTAGTTTTTTGGATATTTCTATAAATTAGTTCTTTAGCAATATTAGTGAAAGTTATCGTACTTTTACCGCTAATATAATTATTTGGTGAAACAACAAACTTTTTAAGTTGATCTTTGTCATAGCTGTTATCTTGGCTTAGGGCTATAGGTACCAAGAAATTATTTTCATAATTAGCAATAAAATCTAGGACTACAACAAATTTTTTATTTTCGAATTTTCTAAGTCCTCTACCTAGTTGTTGAATATAAACAATACTACTTTGGGTTGGGCGTAGTAAGATAACCTGGTTAACGCAAGGAATATCAATTCCTTCATTAAAGATATCCACTGTTACGATCACTTCTAAACTATAACTTTCAAATTTTGATATAGCTAAATCCCTTGTATACTCTGAATCTTGGCTTGTTAAGGCTTGTGACTTTATACCTCTTTGATTAAGTTTAGTTGCTAGCTCCTTTGCTTCATTAACGTTACTAACAAACATTAAAGCTGATCTATGCTGACCACTAAACCCATAAAAGTTCATTTTTTCCACAATATGATTTATACGAAAATCACTTGTTAATTTAGCAAAATCTTTGGTTAATACCTTTTCAGACTCAAGGTAAAAATCCTCAATAGCAAAATAATGAAAAGGACAAAGTAGGTCTTGTTCTAAAGCTTGATGTAGTCTAATCTCATAAGCAATATTATAATCAAATAGCTTAAATATATCGCCAGTATCTGTACGCTCTGGCGTTGCTGTCATTCCTAAAAGGAACTTTGGTTTAAAGTAGTCAAGAATTTTCTTATAACTATTAGCTTCTGCATGGTGAACTTCATCGATGATTATGTAATCAAATTCATCAACCTGAAAACTGCTAAAAACTTTTGGATTCTTTAAGGTTTGGATTGTCGCAAACAAATAATCAGCTTGAGATTTACTACTTCCTGTATAAAGCCCTAATTCCTTATCTTTAATAATTTTTGTAAAGGTGTCTTTTGCTTTACTGGCAATGTTAGTTCGATGCACAATAAATAAACATCGTTTTGGTTTAACCAAAGCAACGTCAAATGCACTTAAAAAAGTTTTTCCTGTACCGGTTGCACTGATTATCAAAGCTTTATCTATATTACTCAACCTTAGAGACTTTAGGTTTTCTAGTGCTTGGATTTGAATAGCATTTGGTGAGATAGATTTAACTTTTTCTAAACTACCAAAAGGGGTAAATCTTTCCGTATTTTGATAATTTATGCGGTAATCATCAAGTATAGCCGAAGCTTCTTTAGCTCTATCAAAAAGCTTATTAAATTCTGCTAAAATTTGTCTGACTATACTATCTTGACAATTAGCACGAAATAATAGATTCCATTCACTATTAACTGTAAGGGCGGATTGTGTCAAATTTGCGCTACCCATCATAATGTGCCAGTTATCTACCTTACGAAAGAAAAAGCCTTTTGCATGAAAATTTTCCGAATCAAGTATTTTTAGCTCTATATTGTCAAATTCTAGCAATCTCTCTATAGCTTTAGGCTCAGTAAAATTTAGGTAACATCCAGTTAGAATTTTGCCCTTTACACCTTTAAGCTTAAGTTGGCGTAACGATTCTAGTATACAAATAACTCCGCTAAGAGTGATAAAAGCTACACTTATAATAAATTCTTCACATTCATCAAACTGGTTAATAATTTCTATAATAACTTTTGAATCTTGAGAGTTGGTAATAAATTTATTTGTGTGTTTTTGCATATTTAAATTTTAACAGGGATACTAGAGTCAAGGTTAGAAGTACTACTGTTACCTTTTACACCTTTTCCCCAGCAGTAAATTTCGTTTGTATCTTTAGTTACACCACAAGTGTATGTTGTTGCCATAATCAAATGGCTAAACTGTTTATCTGTCTTAACTTTTTGTGGGGTCTTAAAAATCCCTTTTTCACCATTACCAACCTCTCCAAAAGTACCATCTCCCCAACAATAAGCGTGATTATCTTTATCTAAAGCACACGCATAGTGAGCCTTTGTGTATATTCTTTTAAATTTAACATCAGTAGTAATTTTTAATGGCATGTTAATATTTTCTTTCTTGGTTTTACGCCCTAATTGCCCTCTATCATTATGCCCCCAACAATATAAGTCATCACCATCATCTAATGCACAATTAAAGTCCGCCCCTCTACTAATCTCTTTTATTTTTAAATCTTTGATATCAACTGAGACGTTAGTTACTTTTTTATTACTTTTTTTTGACTTACTAGTGTCTTTTAATTTATATTTCCAACATCTAAGGTCTCCGGAAGCATCGTACTCGCAATTATATTCCTTGGCATTTTCAATATCATAATTTTCACCATATTTTTTTAGCTTACTATCATCACGATAATCATCTTCTTTAGTTGCAAAATTGTTTTCCGTTTGAGGATTATAATTATCAAAGAAAGTTTGTGAAAAAGTATCTGTTGCAAAAACTGGATAGAAAACATATAAGAATATAACTAAAAGTATCGTTTTTTTCATATTAAAAAATTCATTTAAAAACTGCTAATAACAATCTTAAGCAAAGTTATAGCAAAATGCTAGAGGATTAGAGTTTATAAAAATAACTTCTGTTCCCAATAACGTAGAAAATTAAAAAACTTCTCTTCTTTAGAGTAATTTTGTCTATCAACATATGGTTTAGTAATTAATATAGGGTAGCTTCCAGCAATTATACAAGCCAAACAACCTGTAAGTAATCTATCGTCAACTAAAGCTATTTCTTTTGCATCACAGTTTAATAAACTTTGTATTTTTAAAAGACCTTCAGGATAAGGTTTTTTTGCAACGTTTGATACAAACCTGATTTGTGGATAATTTTTTCTAAAATACTCTAATCTTTGGTTGGTTGGTTTATTTGAAAGAATAAAAACCTTTTCTTCTCCAAACTTTAGAGCAAAATTGTCCAACCATGTTTTTACCTCTGGACATATTTCTGGTTTACCATGACTAGCTAACACGCCATCGAAATCTAAAGCCAAGTATTTTATTCCTTTTTGCTTTAAAAATGCAGGTTCAAGCTGTATAACACTTTCTAGAGCGTGTTCTTTTTTGATATTCTTTAGCTCTTTTTTGTGTTTTAACATCTTGTTAAAAGTGTATATAGATCTTTTAAACATACTAATCTTCCGAATCTTTTTTTAACTGTAATGCTTTTTCATAGACTTCATTTTTTTTCAAATCTAAAATTTTAGTTGTTATTTTGACGGCCTTTTTAAGAGGAAGCTCTAACAATAATTCTTTCAAAAGAGTTTCCTGATCAATACTAGAATCTACTGTTAGCTGATCATTCTTATTACAATCTAAAAGAATAACGAACTCTCCTTTTAGCCTATTAGGATTATCCACAAAGTATTTTTTTATTTCACAAGCTTTTCCACTTATAAGCTGCTCAAACTGCTTCGTTAACTCTTTTGCGACAACTATATTACACGTTGATAAAATCTCACTAATGTCATCCAATAGATACTCTATCCTATGGACAGATTCATAAATTATTACTGTTGAGTTTAGTTTGACGAAGCTCTCTAACTCTTGTTGTCTTTTATTTTTTTTAGAGGATAAAAAGCCTTTAAAAGTAAAACTATCTGATGGCAACCCTGCTACTGATAAGGCTGTAATTACAGCACTAACTCCAGGAACAGGCACTATTGTATAACCATTTTTACGTAAGGTAACTACGATTTTATAACCTGGATCAGAGATTAAGGGAGTACCAGCATCACTAACAAGAGCTATATTTTTATTATCATCTAAAAGTTGCTTTACTTGCTCTATGCGTTGCTCTTCATTAAAGTCATGACATGAGATTAACTTTTGCTGGTTTTTAATATTTAGGTTAGATAATAGTTTACTAGTTACTCTAGTATCTTCTGCTAATATAATTTCTGCTATTTTTAACACTTCTATAGCTCTAAGCGTTATATCGTGGAGGTTTCCGATAGGTGTTGCAACCACATATAGTACTCCTTTTTCTAAATTACTCACCTAACATCTCCACTAGATTGGTTATATCACCTGCCCCTTGAACCAAAACTACATAACCATCATCAATAACATTTTCTAGCTCTGATATTGCTTGGCTAAAGTCCTCTACCAAAATACAGTTTGATAATTGTTTTGATAAGTCTAAACTTGTTGCACCATCTATAATGTCCTCACCTGCAGAGTATGTTGGAAGTAAGATAAGCTTATCTGCTATCGCTAAAGCTTTAGGCCAATCATCAAAAAGATCTCTATTTCTGCTATAGCGATGAGGCTGAAATATATGAATAATTTTTTTATCAGGATACTTATCTTTAACTGCGCTTAGACAATTAATGACTTCAACTGGATGATGCCCATAGTCATCAATTACTTGCACTGTATAGCTTGAAATAGTTTTAGTGTATATATCAAACCTTCTTACTACTCCAGCTACTTGCTTAAGAGCTTTTTTAATTTGGTTATATTTAAAACCTAAATCTAAACAGCTTACTACACAAGCCGTTATGTTCAAAATGTTATATCTACCTGGTAAAATAGTGCAAAAATCTAACTTTTGCTGATTATAGAAAATACTAAATTTAGTGTAACCATCTTCTATTTGGTAGCCTGCAATCTTAGCATCAGCATTATTAGCAAAACCATAAGTAGTTATTTTTTTTCCTCCAAAACTATATTTTTCTAATAAATCTTGGCAACCCTTATCATCTAGACACAAATAGATACTTTCGACACTCTCTTTGAATAAGAAAACGTAAAAATTTTTCAGTAAATTATCGTAACTATTTTTATATGTAGACATATGATCTTTATCAATGTTCGTAACTACTATACTAGTCGGATCTAAGTGTAAGAAAGAAGCATCACTCTCATCTGCTTCTATAACTAACTTATCTGTACCATTTATATCTATATTTGAATTAGTATGCTTAACTACCCCTCCTACAACAAAACTACTAGTTCTATCTAATTGCTGTAATAACGTCGCTAGTACACTTGAAGTTGTTGTTTTCCCATGAGTTCCCGTAATCGCTACACTATACTTAAAATCCCTCATTAATATAGCTAAGAACATAGCTCTTTGTAAACAAAGTATATTAAATTGACGAGCTTTAGATAATAAAGGGTGATCACCTTTAATAGCACTAGAATAGACAACCATATCATATTCTTCTACATCAGTTTCTAGAGGATTAGAAAAAACGTTCACCCCTAAAGATTCTAGCTTAGCTGTAAGTTTACTTGATTTGCCATCATACCCAGCAACTGTTGCTCCCAGCTTTTTAGCTGCTATAGCTAAAGCTGAAACGCCTATACCTCCGACTCCTAGAAACAATATTTTTTTATTCAATCTAACCTACACTAAACATTTTCATGCTAGAATTTTATATACTTTATATTTTACCACAACTAGAATATTTGTTTTAAATCCCTCGCCAATATTTAAAAACAGCTTTGCTAAGCTCAAGTAACATTCCTTTGCCATCTATAGCTTTGATACCATTGTTTTGACACCATTGCGTAAAGACTGTACCAGTTTCAGAATACATAAGATCATAAGCTAGAGCCTTTTTATTAAAATTTTCTACAGTTAATGGTAAAAGCTCTTTAGATATACTTGACGATGTTGAATTTATGACTATATCAAAAGCTTTTGAAATATTTTCAAAGCCTTCAATTTCAATGTCACATTTATATTTAAATAGGCTTTTAATAACTAAAGCTTTTTCTTTAGTGCGGTTTGTTATAGTTAAGGATTTAGGTTTTTCTTTTATAATTGCAGCTACCACAGCTTTAGCTGCACCACCTGCCCCGACTACAAGAACATCTTTATTCTGAAAACTTACTTGGTGGTTGTTTTTTATATCATTAACTATTCCCAAACCATCGTAATTTAAGGCAATCATTTTACGATCAGGTGTAAATACAACATTACTAGCTGCTTTAACGTCTTTTGCAATATCATCCGCATCATCACATAGTTTAAAAACTCTTTCTTTATGTGGAACTGTTACACTTAAACCTTTTATTTGTAGGTTAGCTTTAAACTCTTTGATTTTTTGCTCTAAGTCTTCTGGTGCAACTTCTATTGCTGTAAAAAGCATGTCCTGGTTGTACTGTTTAGCTAATTCCATATGGATTTTAGGGGAAAGACTATGTTTAACGGGATAGCCTATTACATGATATAAATCTTGCATATTAATTAAAGCTAATACTCTATTAGTCTTTAATTATAGCATACAGACATGTTTATAAAATTGGTTTTTACTTAAATTTAGTCTACAAAAGAATCTCTTGCTAAAGATAGAACTCGTATCATATAGTTAGGTCTGTAAATCTTCCCAAACATCTCTTATCTGATTCTAGAAACTTTTTATACTATTTGTATATTTATTTTTATGACTTCCTAACAAATAAAGTCGTAACCTGTTGTTATTTAGGACAGTAGCCCCATTTTTTTAAAAACTCGTCAAAACTTTCTCTAAAAGCAGTAATAATCTCTTTCCTATCAGTTAAATACTTAGATACGATTATAAGTTGCTCTTCCATAAATATATCTGAAGTTAATCCCTCTATTTTGGCTATTCCTTCTTTTCCTTCTAACAAAACGTCTGCTGCATGTTCCGGTAAAATGCCAATCCCCAAACCACTTTCTATAAATTTGACTTTAAGGGTATCATCCTCAACAACATATTTTATATTATTTATAGGGTAGCTTTTTTTTTCACTACCACTTTCAAAGCCAAAACTATGATTAATCATCTCATCACGCCTAAATACAAAAGGTGCTTTAGCAACGTTATTCGGATCATTAAGTTTATTTGCTTCAATATATTCTTTTTTTGCATAGAGGTTAGAATGAATATTAGCCGAATCAAGTGTATAACAAACTATCCATCGGTCTTGATCAATTATATGTAAATCTCTAGAGTTTATAACAGCAATGTCATAATTATCTAATTGATAATGGTAACTTTTGTTTTGATATAAAAAATAGCTATCAAAAGTAAATGTATAGGATGGATTTATTGTGTTTAGCCTAGGTAAAACATACGGAATAGTGAAATTCAAACCAGCACGAGTACTTAAAATGCGTATAGAGAAAGAAGCATCTAAACCTTTATATTTTACTCTATTTATAATACCTTCAAGGTCAAAATACAACTTATGGCATGAGTGATAGTATTTCATCCCATTTTTAGTTATAACTATCTTATTGTGGACATTTTGGTAAAGGTTTAGATCTAAATACTTTTCTAAAGCTTCAAGCTTACTCTTAACTGTATTTAATTCTACAGAATAAAAGTTTTTCACAGCAGTGTAGGACCCCATTTCGACTAACGCTATAAAATATCTTGTAGCTTCAATAATATTTTTATCAACCGCTTGTTTCATTGTAATTCTCCAAATCACATAGTTATAAAATTGATTATAATAGTTATACGCTTGTTTAGCAAAATTTATTGTTCAAAATTATTATTTGATGAATGTTAAGTTTAAAATTAAAAAAAACCGAACTAATTGAAATAACGTTACTATTTTATAACCTTTTGCCTATTTACTTAGAGAGTAAAAATTTACATGCCTTTTTAATGATCCGTGTGATTTCCTGTATATCTTTATTTCTTTATTGTTATTTCTGCAAGTTTTTTCTCTTGCTTTGATTCTTTATAAAACTTTGCTAACTCAAAATTTAGCTCTCTTAGCAACATCTCTTTGAACGCCCGTCCTTTTACCTAGTTTCTTTACAAAACCAAAAGCCACATTTAAAAATGTTTTCTTGTCTATTAACGCAAAATCTAAAAACTTTTGCAACAACACAATAAAATTATTCTACAGAATTGACAATTCTACACAATATGAGAAACTTGATACATTGTTTAGTAAAAAGTGACCGTAAGATAGTAAAATTTAATAGCATATTGGTGTAAAACACATCAACTGAGGAAAACAACATGGCATTACCAGATATCCCAAAAATCATATCAGAAGAGGCATTAATTGACGCTTTTTTAAAAGGCATCAGTAATTTCAATGAATTATATAAACTACAGAGCAATAAAAATATTATTAGTAGCAATATAGGTAACCTTTTTTTACAAAAAAACCAAAGCGTACATACCAATAATATTACTTCAATAGAGGTGGAGAAAGCTAACAATATTAAGGCCGCTTTAATCCGTATGCGTGATCATGATGGTAATGACCGGGCTGCTTTGAATGAATTTTTTAAAAATTTCGGGAATACTCTTCTTAATCTAAGTAGTAATAAAGAAGACGACAATAAAAGAAGATTTATAACCTCACACTACTCTTTCATTGCTCTAGCAGTATTCCACAATGCATGTATAGTAACAGATAAGTATAATGATTATTTAAATATGGGTGATCTACTGAAATGCTACCTTACCCCTGATACTCTACAACCTAAGGTCACTAAAAATCTTTTTAATGCTGTAGGAAGGTCCTTAAGTAATTTTTCTGATCCCAACTATAAATATTTGAATGACAATACAGCTTTTGATTTCAGATCTATCACGCAAATAAGTGATACTGATAAATTATGGGCATTCTTATGTGGAGAACCTCAATTTGAAAATAAAATTAAAATCCTACTTGGAAATGAGAAATACGAGAGTTATATAAAACTAAATAAAAAAATCGAGCGGTTCATAGAAAATAAAAACCTTGTAGATAATCATCTTGATGAAATAGTCAGCGAAGCCGCATCTAAAGCTATAAAAACAGCTTTTAATAATATAACAGACACTTTTAAGATCAAACAGTTGATCGCTGAAGCAATTATTGCCTACCAAGGAAAATACCAAGAAAAAACTGGCTCTCCTCCTACAGGGTCTGGAGCAATTAACGTAGCAAAAGGTCAAGCTCAAACTTTTGTTTTTGGTTCTTTGGAACCACACGTAGGTAATGAAATTACTTCCTTAATGGGTGGCCCAAATCCTACAGGGTCTTTAAAAATGCTACAATCAATATTCTCTCCAGGAATTATCACTAAAATGGCAACTGGAGTAATAGCAGAGCTACTAGAAATAGCAACAACCTCAAAAGGATATGGCCTTATTAACCGTCATGGAGTAACAGGACAAACCCGAGCTTTTTTACTAAAGTTCTATATCGAAATGCTTACAATGTACCTTAGCAATAGTTACGATTATGCCTTCTCATTAACCGAAGATAAGGATATTATATCTTACTGTAACAATATAGCTAATATTAAAGATACATTTATAGAAAGTTATAAAAATGCTGCTCTTTTACTTCCAAATAAGAAACAGAATGGTAGCCTTTACTACTATCTTGAGATGTATGCTAACCCATCTAAAAATTATGAAGGTGTCGCCCCGTCCAAAGCAACCATTGAGGCCTGGAATAAAGATAAACTTAAGACTCACTATAAGACGAATAATAATCAACAACATCTATAAACTTATTAACCTATATCAAACAAATTATGAAAATGTGAACACGCTTTAGCTTTGTAATGCTAGATTGTATTCTGAAAGTTTTAAAATAGTTGAAAGAGAGTTCCAGATGTAGTTTATTAGATTTGAGAAGAACTTACATAAACGAACAGCAACTAAAAATGGCACATAGACATTTAACTCTTTGTTCAGCTTTACCCTAAAAAAATCTTGTGATTGATGACGTTTTATAAACTATATATGCCAGTGCAGCAGAAGCTCCAAAAAGCATTGTCATATCAGCAGGTGTGCCATTAGTGTGAACTATATCTATTATTTCATCATTTATAAAATCATTGTGTAAATAACCTCCATGTTCTTTAATAAAATTACTAATCTCACCAACCTCAGCTCCAGAGATATTAATATTGTTTCTATACTCTTTAGCATTTGCCAACAAAGATACTAATTCTTTTAATAAATGTAATGAACCATTAGGATTAAACCCGGGTGAGATAGCTATTTTTCTTTTAGCGGATGATAAGAACTCACTATCTTCGTTGTTTCTTACAAAAGCATAAATCAATTCATCCAAAGCTCTGTTAGGATTTATTTCATTAATTAGCCTATTTGTAGCTTTACTGAAAAAGTTACAAACGTGATTCCTAAACTCCTCAATAGTATTAAAATTATCTTCGCCATATATTTCTAAATAACATTCTATTGCCAAAGAAATAGAGTGTATAAAAGTACACATTAAAAACGTTTTATGAATATCTATTAATGCTTCTAGCGATGATCTGTCAAAGTACTGCTTTTTTCTTATCCCTGAGTGGTGATATGATTTATCAGGAATCAAATTCCCATTTAAAGGAATGCCAAAATTTTCCATCCTTAATTGGGTTGTGGTATATCCTGTAGTTTTTTTACTCAACGCATACTTCTTAATATTATCTAGCTCCAACAATGCTTTATTTAAAACATCTTCACATTTAACCAGAAAGCTAATTACTAAATTCTCTTTACTAGTTTCTTTAATTTGGCTAAATAGTAAATGGCTTCTTCCTCCAGATAGAGGGCCACCATATTCTTTTTTATTGGCTAGATTATTAATAATATGCATGTTTGAAATGTCTCTAGAGACGTTAAGAGTAAACTCTATTAGATCTTGATAGCGACCCTGATGACTATTTTGTAATTCATTTGAAGTTATAATAGTTAGTATTATTTCATTATTGTACGTAGCCACCCTTTTTATATCTTTAAACTGCTTGACTTTCCCATAGTTATAATAATTTAGCATGGCCTCTTTTAATGTGCTAACAGCATTTCTCTTAACTTCCCTTATTACTTCAATAAACCTTTTTGATCTCCCTTGATAAAAATATTCATCAGTCTCTAGACTTACATAAAATTTAATCCGATTGGCTATTTCTAGCAAAGCATAATTAGAATATTGATACTTACATAATTCACTCTTTGTCCAGTCCAATTCTATTTGTGCCACAATCCCTCTTATAATATCTGGTGAGGTAAACCATTCTGAATCATGTGAATGAAAATAATTTTGAAATATATTTGTGATTGTTATCGCAAGAGATGTAAAGTTACCATGAGGATCTTCTATTAGTTTCGACCTACCTTCCAGACGCACTTTTTTAAGGTTTTTTTGCGTTAAGTCATTCGAGTAACTATACCATCTTTTAGGTCCAAACTCTCCAATTAGAAAAAAACTAAACATCCTATGGGGTGTTAAATCAATACCATATTTCTCTTTATCTACATAAACATTGCTCTTTTCATAGTACTTGAATATACGGTTTAAAGCGTTAAATTGGTTTTCATTTAGTTTCGCCATAATCTAGCCTCTTTTTTTCTTATGTTGTATTCAAAGTTTTTGGTATTGAAATCATTTAATTAAAATATGAAACGTCAATATTAATATTCTCATCTAAAATATTAGTGTCAATATTTTCATCAACTATTACAAAGTTGTTTATTTGCTTCTTGGTAAATTGTACTTGCTCAAGGAAAATTTTCATAGTTTTGTAAATTCCTTCGTTATTATTATTCACCCACTTTTGAATTTTCTCATTCATGCTTGGATTTACATTTTGTCGTGTATTATTATGATTTTTTACTTTCATTCCAAATAAAGACAAAATAGAGATAATATCTTCGTTATTTCTTGCCGTTATAAAAAATTGTTTAAAATCTAGCAACTCATCTTTACTAATCAAATCGTTTTGTAAGCATACATTCTTAGATTCTTTTAAAATATTAGAAACATAAGATGATTCACTAAGATTTAATTGATTAAAAATAGAATTCATTTCTCTGCATTTGTGAGATATAGATGTTTCTGTACTTAAATACTCTTTTACCTTCGACATATTATCCCTTGAGTTGTTTAACACATTTTGGATATTTGCTGAGAGATTAATGAAAAACCTATTTAAATTTTCTCTAGATCGTTCACCATGGTGTATATAAAAGTCCTTATATATTCTAAGCTCAATCAAAATTGACGAAACAACGATATAATTTTTGAGCAGATTTATTAAGGGTGATACAAAATCCTTGACCATCTTAGAAAACTTATGTTTATCTGCCCTTCTTTGTAATACCTCATCAATAAATCCTGATTTTATAGAACCATCAATCAAATTACCTAGTGATGAAGATATTAAAAAACCATTACAAAAATAAGCTAATAACAGATCTGAAAATACGATCCCTTTTAAACCATTTTTATTACCAGCATTTATACGTTGATCTCTTAAATCTCGTGATTCCTTGAACGTGTATTTTTCAGATAAATCTTTATATATACAATTTCTTGCAAAATCATCGTAACTTTTACAAATGCTAGCTGTTATATACCTAACCTGCTTATGCGTTTCAACAACATCTTGTAAAGTATAGTTATTAGAACCAAGAGAAATAAATTTTATGTAAAATTCTTTCTCCATTATTTGAACTAATTGTTTTGTGAATCTCACTATATTTAGATATCTATTCTTGCTTCTATTTTCTGATAAAGAAAACGCTCCAAGCATCATTTGGTTTAAATAGATCTTAAGATGATTGACATCTAAATCGTTATTTTCCTCTTCTTCAAGTGAGAGCATGTCACTAGAAGTAGAATAAAGAAAAAGGTATTCTCGATACGTTGTTAATATATTAATTAGACTTCCTACTTTTTCTACATGACTTTGGCTAATAAACTCTATGAGAAGCTCGAAAATTAAAACTCTAGTTTCTTCATATATATTTTTAAAGGTGTTTGCAAATTCTGTACTGAGAACTCCTGAATAAAAAAACCTTTCACAATATCCAAGTTGTTTATAAAGCAGACATCGTGACATAATTTGCTTCATTGAACTAGGTGTCATATCAGACTGGCTTAATGCTAAAATTGCCTCAATATTTTCATATATAAGTAAATACCTAACCAAATCAGCTCTATGGCCAATAGATCTATTTACATAAGTTCTTAATAATGTACCCAGATGTCTTAAAACTGTTTCGGTTATTTTATTATAATGTGAATAAGGATTATCACTATGAATATGCAGCTTAAATTTTGCAATTTCTCTTAAGGTATCAATATTAACAATTTCATTGTTCATGTAATATTCAGTAGAAAAACATTTTTTCCTTGTTCCTCCTACTTTATACTTTTCTGGAAAATTCAGGTCTAATTCTTTATATAAATTTTGCATATTTAACAAAATTTGATAATCACCTTTTGATATTTGGCCCATATAAGTTATTTGAATGTCAACTTTTACAATATATCAAGCATACTATTTCTATAAGAAGTATGCTATATAAAAACTAATATTCAAAATTAGAAGTTGCGGTTTTAAATTTATTATACAAAGTGTCAGAAAATAACTTATGTGCAATTGATAATTTATCACTAATAAAACTATTTGAGATATCATCTATGTCAATTCTTGTACAAACACAATAATGCCAAAAAATGAATCTCAATGAAAATTCAGTTTCAGTCCTCCAAAAGCAAGTCAGCGCGGCTCTGCTAAGAATCTGAAGCTCAGAAACTTTAGAGTAATCAATAGCTTTATATTTAATTCTGGGTATAGTTGAAGTTATCGCTTTTCCATACTGATAATATTTATCAATATTACTTTTGTCACCTAGAGCATCTCCTACTTGTTTAAGGAAGTTATCAATACTATCATTTGAGTTTAAATCGTAGTTAATATGCTCATCAAATTTTATTGCATCTTTTTCGATATTTTGTGAGCTAACGGAGTTATTTTCTTCATTAGAAACTTCTTGATAATTACTATTTAGTAAAGAATCTAATGATTGACATTGACTATGTCGAATTATTTGATTCATTTTCAGAACATTATTTCTACGTTCAAATACTGCCTTACCATTGTGAATCACTTTTTTGTAATCTAGAGATTCTGTGGCTAAACCCATACCGTCTAGACGGACCCTATTTTGTTGATCATTAATCCTTATCACAGTATCAATTTGTTGTCTTAAATTTCCTAAACGTTTATCCTCTGCTGTATTATTTATAAATCTACGCTTAACACCAACTTTTTGCGCCTGGACTAATGAACCTCTAAGCTTTTTGCAATCACCAGAAATTTTGTCAAGCAACCTTCTAATATTAGTACTTTGAGTCCTATAGTAGTGTAATAGGTTATCAACTTCATCTAATACATCGAATGTTTTGTCACAAAGTTTGCCCGTACTATTATTAATTTTTTCAATAGGAATTTTTTCACTTAATGCTATACGACCTACTTCGATTATTAATGTTTCTTTGAAGACTGTCTGTATAGTTAGATAGGAAGCTACTATTTTTCTTGACACTTCATCAGGCTGCATAATGATAGAGTTGTTTTTCTCATTAGCTTTTTTTCTTATTTTATCTTCCGTAGCAGCGTTTCTTACAGAGACATAATGGCTTTCTAAATTACTAAAACGATTTTGAAAGAAAAATTGTCTAATTTTCATGACTTCATCGATATCTTTTATATTTATAAAACGGTTTAATATTTCAGATTTTTGTTGATAATTTTTATAAAGCTTCATAATATAAGCATCAACTTTATTGTCACGAGCTGTGCTAATAAAATTAAGCTTATTAACCATTAAAAGCTCAAACAATGAGTATGATCCAATATAAACTCCATTCATGTTTGAAAGAAGGAAAAGTACCATATCAACAATATCCACGCATATCCTAGAAGGCATCTCAGAAGGTTTATATTTAATAATTCCATTTAGCATCTTACATATTAAGACTTGAAGCATCAAATTATGATTAAGAGCAGCGCCACCAATTTCAAGGCCTTTTTTAGTGTAGTCATAAACTTTTTTAGTGCTCTTAACGGCATCAGCTGCCATACCAGCTACAGCACAACTGCCAAAATCAAGCCCAAGTAAACAAACTGATAAACTAACACCAATCAAAGTCCCCCAGCAATCAGGAATAGCCAGATCAAGAGCAAACGCTCCTATCTCACCAAGTCCTATGCTTTTAAGTAACTCTAATGCCGAGTTTCCTGAAATATTTAAAACCTCAGCTAAAATGCTAATTAAATCGAAATTATTAGCAAATAGTACTTTAGCCCCTTCATTAGCATTCTTAACTAACTCGTAATACTCTAGTACTTTTGAATCCCCCACTATTGACCAAAATTTTTTCGCTGTAGCATGACCGATACGTTTATCATCGCTTAATTTTTTCAATAATCTAATACCGTTTTTAATAGAATTAGGCTGCTCCTCAGCAAGCAAAATAGCTGGATAAGCCTTTAAAGATGCTGTTACACCCCTAAGATAATGATCTACAGGGTTAGATAATAAATTATGATAATTTTTTTGTAAAAAAGGTGTATGGGTTTTCTTACTAAACTCTTTCATACTTTAGAACTCAACATTTACATCTACTTATGTTATATGGTATAAAAAAACTTGTTGTAACGGTATTATTTTTGGTAACCTTTGTTTAATTTAAGCAATAGTGCAAGCAATTATTGCAGCCAAATCTTTTAATTTTTCATCTGCTGCCTATTGAATTAATACTACCTAATAGCGTTTTTTCTTGGTAAAATTAAGCTGTATAGTAAAACAATGGAGATAGAGTTATGAAATGTTGCTTTAAAGAAAATCCTGAATGTTATAAAGAAATGGCTAAATGCGCTTTAGTAGTCTTTTTAGCTATTTTAGGGGTTGCTGTAGTATTAAAGATAATTACTTTAATCTTAGCTATATTTCCAGGTTCCAGCCATGGTAATGCTTGGTTGGTTGTTATAGCTGCAGTTATCGTATTGTTTGCTTGTAAATACTATAAAAAAGGTAACTGTGATTCTGAATGTGCTTGCCCTTGTCATGATACTGACAAAGCTTGTAGTGAGGAAAATAAGAAGCCTAAGGGTAAGAATAACGAAACAGCTAAGCAATCAAAAGATTAATTTTCCTATTATTTTTATATTTAATTTATAAAACCTACTTATATAATATCTATAATTACTAAAAAATCTCAGCTACTCAAATAAATGCTATATTTAAAACAAAATTGTTCTTTAACTTTACAAGAGTGTTTAGAGGAATATAATAGAAATTACCCATTTCTAAATGCAAATGATGGTCATGATGAGGCCAGTAGATGGTTTAGAAACCATGATATTACTCATGTGCTTTTTGGTACAAAACCTTTTCAAATAAAAGGAGAGGCTATAAATGATATTTGGACCTTAGTTGGTTCTAACGTTACTTTTAAAGGATATAAAGAGCTTTTTAAATTTATCGATTATAAAACAGTTATCAATAGTTACCTCAAAAAATACAAATATAAGTTCGTAATTTACCTTGTAATGTTAAGTTATATCCCCACATATCTTTTGGCTGCTTTTAGAGCTTTTAAAATGAGTAAAAAATGGGACTGGTACAGTTATGACAGTTACCTGAATACGCCTATAAAAGATATCAGAAAAGAGTTCAATATAAAGGTTATAAAGCCTTAGATTTTCTCAATTTTTAAGTTACATAAGATGACTGTTGCCAAAATTATTTAGTTTTATTTAGTAGTGAATACCCAATTATCTGCAGCATAAGGTTTCCCAGCATAGTGACAAAAATATTGTCTTAGGAAACTACTATCATATCCTTTCTTGATTGATCTATATAGCTCAACCATATCCATATTTTTATTATTGCGAAGATAAATCTGATCTATAAAGGCAAGCACTAAAAATCCACAATCATTGTTTTGCTGAAATGATTCAGTAAGACAAACTAATTGATAACGTTCTATCCCCAATACTTTGATTTTAGATTTAGCCCACTCAGCTCGATTACCGTTTAATGAGTCAAAAAAATAAAGTCTTTTATTTACAGTGTCAATCATAAATAACATAAAGTGCCAGTTTCCAAAACTAATTGGTAAGATAATTAAGCTATCTTTTGAAACTGCTACTAATTGGCTAATCTCAGTTAGTATATTCCCTTTTTCAATTTCATCACTTAGTATCGTTCGGCAAGGTTTTATTATAAACTTGTCATCTTGATTTAAGTTAATAACACCTTCCTGGTGCCTTTTGCCAACGCAAATATCAATAAATCCATTAGAAATAAAAGATGCGCGTTCCACATTATGACTAGCGATATCCTGGACAATATCAAGAGCCATCGAAGCTCGTAACTCTGGGGTAAGTAAATTTAGAGGAGCTAAATTTTGGCTAATTGAGAGTACTAATGTATTATTTATATCAATATCTAATGAACTGTCATTCATAGAGCTAAATTTCTCTTTACCATCATATGAATCTTTTTTGTTTAAATGTTGCTCAAAACTACTTTGATTAACAGTAGACACTCGTCGAAACTCAAAATCTGGCTTAGAAAGATTAATTTGTTTGGTTTTTTCTGCTATATATTTAGATAAGTCTTGATTTAAAAACGCATATAAGCGTCGCACGCTATCATTGCGTTTACTATTCTTTTGTAAACGCTTATTTGCAACTGCTATGATGTGTTGAATTTGTTGGTTAGTGTTAGACGACCCTCTAGAAATTATTGTTTGAATTTCTTTAATCCCTTCAGCAAGATTGTTCGTCGTATAAAGGTAATCAATTGCAGCACCGAACCCTAAAGATGCCACATGCCACCATTTAAACTTGTATAGCCCATGGTAGTTTTGGCTTCTTTCAAGGATATCCTGATATATGATAGTAATAATTTGATTATACTCATAACATAATAGTCCACATGACAAAACTGTATTCTCATTGTATTCAGGGAATATAACATGTTTTGTTAAATATAATTCATAGGAATCAACCACCCGCTTTAGATCTTTAATTTTAAAGCACTTTGTTCTTTTCCCTTCAAATATAGTCTTTAAAGTTTGAGCTTGTTTGTCTTCTGGATTAGAAAGACGTTTATTGAACGCTTGATCATTTTCTAACTTGTATATATTAAATAAGTCCGAACGTGATAAGATAATAAAATTATCATTATTTTTCATAAACGTATAAATATAATTAAGTTCATCATAGACCTTGATAAAACTTTCAATCAAACTAAATTCACGGTATGAGCTATCAAAGAATTTTACTTTATCAAAGGATCTAACCTTAAGACTAGCTACACTTTCTTCAATAAATAGGTACAAAAGATTAAGATCGATATTATTTTCTTCCTTAAAGCGATCTGTTTCAGGAGCTGACGAAAATATAACGTATAAATTAATAATTTTGATATTTAGTTTCAAATCTGAAACTACTTTATCTAAGTAGGTGGTCTTAAAGTCAGTGTTAACTGCTATTTGAAAATCTTCCAGCAATTTATCTAAAAATTGGTCGAAACGTTCCTTATTTTTTTTATCGTAGTGATCACCAAATATTCTAATAATACTATCCATGTAGTATTCACACATGTTTATAAGCATTTTTAGAAAAAAATAGAATTTATTACTAATATCGCGTGGCACAATTTCTCTACCTGATTCACGCTCGTGAATGATTCCTAAAATTTCACAATCTTTCTTATAGCTTGGCTGGAAAGCAAGCTGAACTTCGCTTTGTTTATTAAGTGCAAGTTGAAAATTTCCGTTCTCATTAATATTACTAAATCCTTCTTGCTTAGGTAAATCGCTATAGCGTGTAACCACCACCTCTTCATTGCGAGCAAACGTTTTGGTCAAATAGTATGCTAACATATCAATAAATTTTCTATTAGACTTAAATGGTTTTAATCCAGTAATTATGTGTTGAGAAAAACATGATATATCAAGGTAAACAAGCTTCTGATATAAGCATCTAAACACATTCTTTGACTGTAATAAGTTTTCTTTACATTTTGATTTACCCGTTGCTTTGATAATTGCCTCTATACTTAGCATACGATCAATATTGTCAAGGGTAGATTTAATTTGCTCAAGATTTAATCTAGTTTTTTCTGTAAAACAGCTTATAAAAAGCTGACATTTTTCCTTTAAAAAATTATTTGCTTGATGTTTTATAGACTCTGTTGTTTTATATTGTTGTAACTTTTCAAGTAACTTTAATAGTCTACTGTGATCATCATCTAAATTAACTAATCTCAAAGTTTTATCTTTACTCTTCACACCAGCTCTACGCCAAGTAGTAAAAATATCTGAAGTATAAAAGCCCTTAAAGTTGTCAATCTTCGTTCGTGTTTCAGTTAAAAATTTATCATTATAACTTTTTATAAATACCACCATTGCAATTGCTGTAAGCGCTGGAACACCGCTAAGCTCATATAACTGCCCAAGTTCAGCTTGAACATCTGTAAACTCATTATTTGTAACAATTAACTCAAACTGATACTGACTATCTGCTTGATAAGCTAAGGTATATGTATATTGATCTACACTAGAAAGAGTAAACCCACTTCTACTATGCTCACAGCTTTTCATAAATTCTATAAATTGGTTACTTACCTCTAAATTTTCTTTTTTAATATATCTATTTAACATTGCGTGAAAGGACACTGATTTAAACGCTGAGTGTGTGAAAATACAGCTCTCAATAATTGCAAACTTCTTAAATGCTAGATAGTAATTTTCGTCACTTGGATCAATAGCAAAAATTGCCATGTATTTTAACAACATTGCTTGTGCAGACTGCTCAAGATCATTATAAATTGCCCCAAAAGCATAACTTAAATACACTAAATCTTTATGATGTATTTCAAACGCAACTCCATTGACCTCCTCAAACCCCAAGAAATAATTGCTAACATAGCTACCAAAGCGCTCAAAAAATAAAATAAAAGACCTTAGTTTATACCATTCGCTATATATAGTTATTAATGGATATAATGGATGGCGATGAGTTTCTCTCTTTGCAAGCTGATATTGTTTATTTAAACTAGTTTGAGATGAATAACAAAACTCTTCTAGACAGTTTTTAGTAATTGGAAGAATTTCACTATTAAAATCTAAAAACAGATGTTTAATTGTTTCTTTGTCACCTCTTTGGACATTATTTTCATCACATACATCACCCAATAATTTAAGAGGGTCCATCTGGATATTTGCAATCATCTTTGCTTTAGTCTTAACTATACTACGAATAGCTTGATCATCATAAGCTGTTCCAGTGTACATTTCATCATAAATCTTAGATAATTCATCATATCTGGTTAAAATAGCTGACATGATTTTATGATATATTAGGCAAGAAAAACTGTCCCTTTTATTATTTAATCGTGACATCAGCTCATCTAATGCATTACACCATTGCTGGAATCTAGGCAGCTTTCTTGTATTAATAACTGACTCTTTTGGGAAAAAGAGCTTATCTTTAATTTCAATATCTAGCTTTGATAAACGCGTACCTAATTCATGAAGCATAGCAACTGCCAAGTTTAGTTTAGACATTAAAATAGCTTGTTTTAAACTGACATTTAACGTTTTACGCTTATATTCTTTCAGCTTTTCAGCATTTTTTTTGATTTGTTCAAGCTCTTTAAAATATTCATTTGTCTTTTTTTGTATAGTTTCAGCGTTAAACAAAACAGATTTTAATTTTTCATCTATGGTACTTGGCGCAGTTATTGGAAACTCTGGATACAGATCTTTACTGATGATGTAATAACTTTCGGATTCACGTGATTGTTCTGAAATCTTATTGTGTACCTCTGCATAGTTTTTAGAATCAGCAAAATAACTTAATACATAGTAAAGCATTTCATAGTAGTAACCCTCTTCAAACCTTTTTCCTCTTAGGTTCGTACTGATTTTTTTACGCAAACCTGATTGCTCGTAACGTAGATCCAACTTTTCTAAAAATACTTCTTTAGCATTGTTGTTTTCATCAATAATTTCGCTAGGCATAAGTAAGCTATACAGGTAATAAGGTGCATTTTCTGAGTTTTTTATTTGCTCTAGTACATAGGTATAACCGTTCTCCTTAACTGCTAAAGTGTGCACAGCTTTTAAAAGCGTAGCTAATGGTTTAGCGCTATAAAAAGCCTGAACCAAAGAGTAAGCGTATAACAAAACGCCCATACCATCAACAGAAGCGCTTTTTTGTTTTGTTGATGTTTGCAAATTAATCTTTGTTACTAGATCTTGGTGATACTGTTGTAACAAGATAAATGCCTTGGCTCTTGTCAGAGAGTTTTCAAACTGCTTAAGTAACTGTTCTAAAGTAATTTTTGAAACTCCTTCTCCAATGACGATTGATTCGAGACTTTTTAGAGCGGAGATAAATTTTGTTAAACTTGTCTTTGCTGACTCGTACGTTGTATCTCCATCTTTACCGAGAATTTTTACTAACGAAAACATAGCTAGCAAATCATCTTGCATATAAACAACACCTAGTGCTTTGTCTATATATTCAAAGTCATTCATTATTTATCTCCTTTTTAGCTTTTGTTGCAAACTTAAAACTTTTAACCAATCTCTAAAGCTGTTGATATTGTGTTTAATTGGAATATTAGCTGACAAATTGATTATGGAAAAAGACAACTCCCTGTTACTTGAATTGTCTAAAATAGACATACCTTATGAACCTCAATTTAATAAGAAGTTATACGTTATAAATCGCTTTTGTTTTATAGAGCTGCAACTTAAAGCATGATTACCGTGTTTTAATGCTTTAGTCATAGATTTTTCCTTATCCAAACAGTTTTAAAATGCTTAGATAAATTAACCATATAGATTAATAATATAAAAGTATATAAGGTATTTTTGATAGGACTTATGTTTTTTTGATAGCAATACTTTAGGTCTCACTATCAGCTCACTTAAAATCACTAATATCATCTAAGTATAGATTAATACAATTGACACAAATTTTAACTTCCAGTAGGTTTTCATCCGCTTTTTTTCTTGAAGGAGTAAAGCTATTCTTTGTAGCTAGTCTGATGTGTTTATCAATTATATTTTTTCTAAAGGTACATCTATCACATATTGACTTACCACACACCCTACAATGGTGCCTATGAAGTAGTTTTAATTTTGTTTTTTTACAACATCTACAAATAGATGAATTTCTTTCCCATGCGTATTTAGTTTGATCTTCATATATAAGATCAAATATGTATAAGCTCAAATCACTATTAGTTTTTCTTAAAGTTAATTCTGTAGTTTGAAATGAAATATGGGTATATATAAATAGTGGAGTAGGAGCACCATCACTACATAGCTCAATTACGTTATCTTGAACTATTACACTATATTCTTTTAGAAAAGCTGTTATTTTCTCGATATCTTCTATATAGAATTTATCAATAGATCCTGGAATAATATAATAGTATTCCAATTTTTGGATATTTTTTTTAGATATCTTTTTATCTATAATGTCTAAATTTTTATATTCAAAACCGCCACACTGTAAGTGAGCAGCAAATAGAATGATCTCATCAACATCTGTTTCATCTAAATAGCATATCAATAAAAATGCTACACAGGTGAATAAAGGTCCGATAGCTATAGAGTTCTCATTAGGGTTACTTATATTTTTAAAAACGTATTCTCTATCTATAACCAATATGTCATCAAATTCTGATAATAACTTTATAACTAATATTCCACTAATTAGTTACTTATAAAGTATATTTTTACCATATTTAGCTGGGACATAGTTTATATTTTACAGCGATAGCTCCGGAATTTAAATTATACACGGTAACAAATAAATACCTACAAATTTAAGAAAAGACTGGTTTTAAATATTCAACATTTACTTCTTTTTCGTTTAAAATAGTCACAAAAAGCCTAAAGAAGTAAAATATGGAAACGATATTAACAAAAATTGTTGAAGCAAAAAGAAAATGGCTTTTTGCAAAAAAGAGATTATTCCCTCTAGAAATTTTTAAAAATGAAATTGTCAAAGCAGATAGAAATTTTTATGAATCTTTAAAATCTGAAAAAGCAGTATTTATATTAGAATGCAAAAAAGGCTCACCTTCCAAAGGAATTATCCGTAAAAAGTTTAACCTTAATGAAATAGCTTCTGTATATAAAAATTATGCTAATGCTATCTCTGTACTTACAGATGAAGAGTTTTTTATGGGAAGTTTTGCAAACTTAGAAATAGTTAGAAACCAGGTTCAACAACCTATTTTATGTAAAGATTTTATTATAGATGAATACCAAATATATTTAGCTAGATATTATAAGGCAGATGCTATTTTATTAATGCTTTCTGTGCTTGGAGATCAAGAATATAAAAAATTAGTAAAAGTTGCTAATAGATTAAACATGGGTATTTTAACAGAAGTAAGTAATGAAGAGGAGCTGCAAAGAGCTATAAATCTAAAAGCAAAAGTTATAGGTATAAATAATCGTAACCTTAGAGATTTATCTATAAATTTAAACACAACAAAAATACTAGCCCCTAAAATACCAAAAGAAACAATTATAATTTCTGAGTCAGGTATTTATAAAAACAAAGAGGTTAGAGATTTAAGAAATTATGCTGATGGTTTTCTTATAGGTAGCTCTCTTATGGGGGAACGTAACCTAGAACTTGCTGTAAGAAAGATTATCTATGGATTTAATAAAATTTGTGGTTTAACATCTGTAGAAAATGCTCAAAAAGCATATGATGCGGGAGCTATTTATGGAGGATTAATTTTTGTAAAAGAATCTTCTCGTTTTATAAATTATGACACCGCTAAACAGATATCTAAAAAAGTTAGATTAAATTATGTAGGCGTATTTGCTGATGCTAATATTAATGAAGTTGTAGATTTTGCTTATGGTTTAAAGTTAAGTGCAGTCCAACTTCATGGCAACGAAAATCAGCAATACATAGATAGCTTAAAAGCTAAATTACATAAAAATTGTCAGATCTGGAAAGCGTACGGTGTAGATACAGAAATTCCGAAGTTTTTAGATAATGTTGATTACCATCTTTTAGATAGTCAAGTAAATGGTAAAAAAGGTGGTACAGGCAAAACTTTTGATTGGAATCTTATAAAGGATAGAAAAAGCATAATTTTATCTGGTGGTCTAAATTCTACAAATATAGCTAAAGCAATAGAGTTTAAATGTTCTGGATATGATATAAACTCAGGAGTAGAATCTAAAACTGGTGAAAAAGATGAGAAAAAATTACAAGAAGTTTTTGAAGTAATTAGAAATTATTAAAATCCTCCTTTGACTTACCATGTACGATATTTTTTAAGCCTAGAGATTTATAACTTCGTTGATTATAATCTCCTTAGAACGTCAAAAGGAGATAAAATATGTCTACTCAAAGTTTACTTATTAAAAATGCTACCGTTGTAAATGAAGGAAAAATTTTTAAATCTGATATTTTCATCGAAAATGGCAAAATAACGCAAATTAATAATCATATAAATAAAAATGCTGATAAGATTATAGACGCTACAGATCTTTATTTATTACCAGGTATGATTGATGATCAGGTACATTTTAGAGAGCCTGGCTTAATGTATAAAGCAGATATAGAATCTGAGTCACGAGCAGCTGTAATGGGAGGTATTACCTCTTATATGGAGATGCCAAATGTTAACCCAGCTACTACGGTAGTTGAAAGATTAGCTGAGAAAAAAGAGCGAGCATCTCAACGTTCACATGCAAACTATGCTTTTTATTTAGGAGCTACAAATAACAATGTACAAGAGCTAAAGCGCCTAAAACCAAATGATGCTTGTGGAGTCAAAATTTTTATGGGCGCTTCAACTGGTGATATGTTAGTAGATAATCAAGAGACATTAGAGGGTTTTTTTGCTAATAGTCCTTTACTAATAGTGACTCACTGTGAAGATACACCTATGATTAAAACAAATGAAGATAAAGCCCGTGAAAAATATGGTGAAAATGTACCATTTGACTTGCATCCTGATATTCGTTCACGTGAAGCTTGCTTTAAATCGTCACAATTAGCAGTATCTTTAGCTAAAAAATATAACTCTCGTTTGCACGTTTTACATTTAACTACAGCTGAGGAAATGATTCATTTCAATAACGAGTTACCACTAGAACAAAAAAGGATTACAGCTGAAGTTTGTGCTCATCATTTATTTTTCTCACGTAAAGATTACGCTGAAAAAGGAGCTTTAATTAAATGTAATCCAGCTATAAAAGAAGAAACTGACCGTTTAGCTCTTTTAAAAGCAGTTAAAAATGATGTGATAGATGTGATAGCTACAGATCATGCTCCGCACACTTGGGAAGAAAAGCAAGGGACGTACTTTAAAGCACCAGCTGGTTTACCATTAGTTGAGCAAGCACTTATTTCGGTTTTAGAGCATTATCACAAAGGTTTCTTAACACTTGAACAAGTGGTACAAAAAACAGCTCACGCTCCTGCTATAGTGTATAAAGTTAAAGAACGTGGTTTTATTAGAGAAAGTTATATGGCTGATTTAGTGTTAGTCGATTTGAATAACCCACATACAGTAACTGATGAATGTTGTCATTATAAATGTGGATGGACACCATTTGCAGGTTATACATTTAAGTCAAAAATCCATTCAACTATCGTAAATGGCATATTAAAATATCATCAAGGAAAAATTGTAAGTGATAAAAAAGGTCAAGCCTTAGAGTTTGATCATGCGTTTTAACTACGGCTGTATAAAGATAGGTGGTTTATTTGGATTTAAAGTAAATATAAGCTTTTTGTAAAACCCATTTAGTTATATCCAACAAGGTTTGCTATACTAAATACAAAATACTCATTTAGTAATTAACTTTAAGAAGAATTATATGAAAATAATGTTTTCAGCTGATGGCATTTCTAAGTCTGATTTAGAAAAGACAGCTATTATTTCAAAATATGTTGACTGTATCAAAATAGGTCATATCTTATGTTCTACTCTTTCTTTTAAAGAGATTCATGAACTTGTAGGCGATAAAGATATATTTTTAGATTTTAAGTTACATGATATTCCAAATACTGTTAAAACAGCCATTGAAAATTATTCAAAAGCTATTCCAAACTTTAAATATTTTACTTTTCATGGTACAGCTAGTGATGAGATGGTAAAAGCAGCTCTTAGTGCAGATACACAGGCTACACCTTTAGCAGTGATTACACTAAGTAGTGATGCTAATTTTGATAAACAAGATAGTTTAGCTAAATTTGAAAGATGTATGAATTTAGGTGTGGAAAACTTTATATGTCATCCACATTTAGTTACAGATGTAAAAGCTAAATTTGGTAATAAAATTAAGTTATATGTGCCAGGTGTTAGACTTGAATCAGATTCTAAAGATGACCATTTTAATGCTTTAACCCCGCAAAAAGCCAAAGAGTTAGAAGTTGACTATATAATAGTCGGAAGACCTCTATTAAAAGCTGATAATATCGTGGCTAAGTTACAAGAGTTTATATAAAAATTATGCAAAACCAAAATTTAAAGAAGATAATAATCTCTCCACCCTTCGGTAAGTATATTAAATTTAAAGAAACCTCTAATGTCTATGGATCTTTTACAGTAAATAGACGTTGGGGCCTTATAAAACAAGCTATAAAAACAATTCGCAAAATAGAAAAAAATGCTTGGCGTAATAAGATAGGTTTACGTAACCCTGGTTTAGCAAACACAAAACCACCAAAAAGATCTCAAGATATTATTTCATTAGCAGCATTAGAGATAGCAGACTGGCATAGCTTTGCAGCAACTTTAAAAACACAAAAGTTTGCTAATCATAAAAATATAGAAATTAATATAGGTTGTCCTAATGCTAGTATTGTTGATTTTCCAGCTGAGCTTGCCTATCTATTTGAGGGTAGAAATATATCTATCAAAATGCCACCAACTATAGATATTAACGCTAAGATAAAGGAGTATTTAGCTGTTGGAATAACAAATTTTCACCTTTGTAATACGATTCCTACTGATAAAGGCGGAGTATCAGGTTATCCTTTACAGAAATACACTCTTCCAGCCATAAAAGCAGCTAGAGAAGAGTTTAGCAATAATATAACTATAATTGGCGGCGGTGGGATATATACCCTAGAAGATGCCCAAAAATACCTAGATGCTGGGGCTGATCATTTATCTCTAAGCACAGTTTTATTTAACCCTATTAAAGCGAGGAAACTTATAAAAAGGTTATTATCTACCTGAAAGCTATTATGTGTCAGAAAGATGTTCTTCTTTACAGCTCTTATTTGCCAACTAAATTAACATTTATTAGGTAGATCAAATAATCTAGATCTACCAATAATAAAAATAAATGAGTGCTAGAATAATAATATAAAAAATTAGTTAAAAAATAATTTTTCCCATAAATAAATATAAACTATAATGTTATAATTGTTAATAAAATATATAGCATAAACTATTCCGTATGGATTTAAGAAACAATTTTAGTTATGGTGACTTAATTTATGGTTTAGGTGGAAGAGATGAGCCGCAAGAATATTTATTAAAAAATGGATTAAAAGATTTACACTACTTACCTCGGCTAACTGATGAATATAACCACCTAATAGGCCTAAATAGAACTTTCGATGGCCAAACTACAAATTACCATTTATATCTACAAATATATAATTTTTTAGGCCGAGGAAAAAATGAATTTAAGCTTAATAATTTTAATACTTCTCATGTTTTTGATAAATGTATGCATATGGAGGGGCCCTTCAAAGGGTATCTTGCAAGACACCCTGGTGAAGTGAACTCCTATAAGAAATATGCAACGAGTTGGGCACAAGCTATTGGTAAATATCCACAAAAATTTAATGACGGTAAATGCTTATTAAGCATGAATCTTTATTACTTAATTATTAACTTTCTTTGCCGAAAAAATATATCTCATTTCATAAAAAGAGGTAGAAAAATACATTTTATTTTGGAAGATTTAGAGCTAAAACTATATATAACTTCATTTGAAGAACCTCTAAATACCGCCTTTGAAGGCATAGATAGTTCCGCCGAATCTAAAGATGAAAACGAATGTCATATAAAAGAAATTAATAAGTTAATTGATAAAATCCTTATACAACTACCTAGTATCACACTTGATGAATTAATAGAATGTTATCAACTTTACAAGTTAGATTACACCTATAGAAATAATATTAAATTTTATAATGTACAAAGAAATGGAGCTAAACAAATAGAACGTATAGTGGAGTCTTCTCCTCCTTGGGTAACTAATAAAGACCAATGGCAGACGTTGTTACTAAAACTCCATAATTCTGAATTTAGAAATATGAGTATATTGATGAATGCTACTATAGTTTGCTTTAATAACTATATAAAAAAGCAAATAGGGTCAAAAGAAGAAGATGTATATGTTAGGGAGTTTGTGGTTAATATGCTTAAAGTATCCTTATCATCAAGTAAACTTAAAAAAGCGTTTAAATGTATTTATCAATTAATATGCGCTTATGACAGGTACATTCCTGAAAAATATTTTTTTGCTGAAATGTTATTTGAGTATTTATGGAGATATAAAGAAAATTTTTTATATTTATTCAGGGGAGTCGTTAATTTTAATATAAAAAGTAATGCTTATGATTTGTATCAGAATATGTCCTCTATTTTTACTAATATAAGGAAACTCACAAAGAAAGATTTTAAATTCAGTATAAAAGAAAGACCAAAAGATGATTTTTACACAGGTCTTCTTCGTTCAAAACGACACCTTGAAAATGATTTAATAGATAATAATTATAGTAATTTAGAATACTACTCTGATAGTAATGGTTTTATTTACGCTAAGTCGAATTAATTTTTTACAACTTTTGTTAAGAATTTATGAATATTGTATTTGCAACTATTTTTTCAAACGAACTAATCAAGATTTATAGATGTTCCTTTAATACTAACACCACTAGAAGAAAGCTCCACCGAGCTTTCTCCACATTTTATGATCACTGTACTAGAATTTATTTCTATACTATTACTACCACATTTTAGAACGATTTTATCTTTACACTCAATAGTTGTTTCTTTAGCTGTTAATTTAGCTGACTCATCTTTCTGACTTAGTGTTAAAATGGTTTTTTGGTTTGCATTTATAGCTATATCGTCAGAAGTTATTTCAAAAAAATTGTTATTATTGTCTGCCATAATATTATTACTCGCTTTCTTTGCAGCTTATATACCCCTTATTATCTACTGTACAACTCCATGAGTTTCCAGCAGGGTTAGGTATATAATATCTCCAGGTGTTATAATCTTTGCCTATATTCATAACAAAATATATAGCTCCAGGCTCATCCTTAGATTTAAACGACAACGTGTCAGTTAGATTCTGAGGGTGAACTAACTTTGTTTGGTGCTCGCTATCTAAGATTTGTTTGCTAAGAGAGTCATATGTTGTCTGAGTTATCTTTTCCATAGAACTAGGTTGTTCATAAACTACTAGATAATTGTTACCTTGGTTTGCCTGAGCAGAAGATTTTAGATTAAGATAAAATTGGTCTTTTGCTGTAGTCGTTATGCAACCTGACAACAAAAGGGAGGTGGTTATACTAAAGAGGAATTTTTTCATCATTATACACTCTCCATAATATTTATTTTATTAAATGCCCTAAAAACATTGTCAAATTGAATTTTAAATTTAATAGCTATATTATTTTGATTCCAAGTATATGTGTTACCGTCTTTATTTGCTGCATCAAGAAGCTTTAAAAAAGACCAGTAGCTTGAATGTATCTCTATAGAGTTAATTTGATCATAGTTATCTATATACCCCACAGAGCTGGGTTGCTGCTCAAACCATTTATATTTTAGCGTTATAGGCTTTTGTTGAGTACTAATTCCTATAACTTTTTCATTACCAGTACTTAAAATACTCATTTTAACAAAAGTATTATTTGCCAAGTAGGCATTTGGAGCTGGCATTATATGTAATGTAATGTCTAAAGGTTGTGGTTTTCCAGATTTATCCCATAAAGAGTTTGTAAGTCTTTGGACACTATTAAGAATACTAACCATATTCTGAGTATTAGAGCCAAATAGATCTGGGATTTTAGCTGTCCATTGCTCATTTTTGTATTCGAATATCCCGTACATATCTTTTTTAACAGTTTTCCAAAATTTCCCTTTTGGACCAAAGGTTTCAGTAAGCTCTTTTGGAGAAACAGCTGTGTCAGATTTATCTGTGAAAGGATAATATTTTTTTTGTTTATCAATCATTGGTAATATATCTTTTTCCCAAAGATTATACTTACATGTGGTAAGATAAGGTCTTCCGAATTTCATGATATTTTGTAATGGTGCTGTGAAAATAATAGAATTTTCTTCACTGATATTATTTTTCTTTAGCAAAGAATTTACTTTATATAAGTAAGAACCTTTTGGCTGTGTAAATAAATCAAGAGTTAACTTGTTTATAGCATCACTTTTGTCATCAGAGTCATGAATTTTATCGACTATACTTCTTATTATTTGATTATACTGCTCCATATCATTAGGGTTAGAAATCATTTTATTAATGTTTTGGAAGTATGAATTAATTAGTTCTAATTGAGGTATTTTTTCTAGGGTTTTTTTATCAAAAGTCGTGTTCTCTATTAGAGTTTTTAACATGTTATTAAACTGGGAACTAGTTGATGAAATAAGCAGTAAAGAAGCAACCATATCATTAGGGTTTATACTATTTTTGTATGAAGTTATAAGTTTAATATATGATTTTTTATAATTGTGTATATATGTTTGTAAAGCATTATTATAATAGTTATTAATAGCAGAACTATTAATATCGTATTTTTTTAGTAAATTAATAACCTCTTTATAGGAAGTTATCTCTGGTAATATTATTTCTTTTAGTCCAACCTTGGTATATATAGTTGAGATATTGCCATAATAACCGCCTTTGTCAGCTATATTAATTGTAGATTGCTTGACAGTATTTTTATCTATAAGTTTAGCTCTTGATAATACAAGATTGTTCGTTATATCGTTATAAGTTGCCTGCATAATTACTTTATGCCATATTGGCTTGGTCATTTTTGTATCATTAGGTAAATTCTTTTCTAACTTTTTGTCTATTTTTTTTAATAAATCAATAGCTGCCTGGAGATTGTCTACTTGGGTATCACTTATAGAAGGAATTAGCTCTTTTATATCTTTAAACTCATCTGAAGACTTTGTAGTATCTTTGATCTTATCGTAAAGATTTTCAAGAAATACTCTATTATATGTTGATAGAGATTTTCTCATTGTAGGAAAAATCTTCTCCATGAATATATTTATAGTTTGTTGTTTTGCTACAGGTAAGTCTAGTTCGTCTAGAAATATATGTAAAGTTTTTAGATTAATAGTAGTATTCTCTAACACATATGATTTAACCATTTTATACAGGTTGGAATTAACAAGTAAGTTTTTATAAGTCAAATCTAAATTATTAAGATCTTTATTAGCTATATTAATATTTACTTTTGGTACTGGAGCACTGATATACGTTGTAATAACATCTTCAGGTATATTTGTTGCTAAGCTCCATAACTTTATATTTGACTTTACAAGACGTTGTAAATCGGTATTTTGGGGTGCACATAAGATTAAAAAGATAAAAACTCTATTTATTGTATCATCTGCTGAGAAAGTATTTTCCAATAAGCCTAAAAGTTGATGTTGAATCTTTATACCTTCATTAATATAAATTCCATGCTCTAACATTTTATCTGGGTACAGAACACTTTTTATTAGTTTACTTTTTATCTCTGATATATAGTTTTTACTTAAATTGACCACTTGCTTAGCTTCTTTAGGCTTAATTGAAATAGCAAAAAGCTCTTGTTTATATCCACTAATAATATTTTTGTAAACGAAAATATTAGCTGCAAATATTACACCTAGTATAATTAATATAGATACCATACATGTCCATATTATTTTCTTGAGCATTTTTCCATTATATGGTTGAGAACCAAAAGACCTCTGAAACAGGTTCTGGTTAATGCTAGCTGTAGTATTGTTAAGATATAAAGAAATACTCTGAATAGCTTTGGGCGTATCTATATAATCTAATTTTTCTAAAAAATATTTAAAACAATTATAGATATCGTTGATGAAGTAACTAAAACGCAAAAATCCATGAGGATGTTTTTTAAGTAACATATTATTTGCTAGGGCGTTTAATTTCTTAAGATAATGTTCAAATTCTTCTTTTATGTTTTGTGGGCTTAAAGTAGATGATAATAGAGGGATATCATGTTTTGCAACGTAATCAATAAAAGTACTATAGTTAGGATGCTTTTCAATATCAGCAACAGACAAAACAAAATTAGGAAGCTTTTTGTACGTTTTTGCTAGTTGTATTATTACTGATCTTAGATTCTTTATTTCTTCTAAAATAAGTGTTTCGTTCTTAATATTTGTATGCTCAAATGAGTAAACAATAGTTGGGATTTTCCCACACATCGAACTAACCTTATGACAGAATGTTCCTAATTCTTTGTATATATGATCTTCATTAAATCTATGTAATTCAAGGATATAAGATCGGTCTGATATAAAATGGTTATAGCTAGTACTTTCAACCTTATAAAGCTCTACCCCTAGAGTTTTATTTGTCTCTTTTTCAATAACTTTTGAGTTAGATGGGTTTATATGAATAAAAAAATTAGCATCAGTTTTAAAAGATTTTTTCGTTTTTCTGTCTGCTTGGGATAATAACTGTCTAAAAGACTTGTTTAGCCTTAGAGAATTTCCTAACTTAAATTTTGAAAGAAATTTTCTTAAATACTTCCTTAAATTTTTAATATTAAAAACTAGTAGGATAATCACAGCCACAATAAAAATTAATACAAAAGCTAATAATATTAAGATATATAAGTTCATTTGTATTTACTCCAAAATCTTATTTTTTGCAATCTACACTTATTTTGAACGACTTATTATTCATCTCTAGATTTGACGCAGTGCCATTGTCTGTAGGACAATGACTTATTTTAAATGAGCTTGTTTTATCTCCGGGTACGTAAGTATTTTGAACCATCGTGAGTTGTTCTTTGCGGTTTTCAAATATTATTCCTTGATTTTGCTCTTTATCACCTGCTGTAAACATATTTTCTGGAGCAATATAGCTCTTTATTTTTGTCACGTTTGCATGCTCTTGAAATAACTTAATCTCTACTTCGGTTCCAGATTTCAAATAAAATAATATATTTGAATATGATAATAAGGTCATATCAGCAGGTACAAAGCGCTTATTTTCCGGTGTTAATTTTGTCCATAATTGAGGAGCTACCTTTACTTGATATCTAGGTCTACTAACTGCGTTAGGATCTAAGGTGGCTATCTTATCAGAGCAACTATAGCTTTCATTTGCTGCTATACCTTTACTTGAATCAGCTGTGTAATTAAAAAGTTCACTGGTATGGGTTGCTTTTTCATCGTCTGATTTTGTAGCAAAAATATGTCCACTAATTTTTAGTGCTTTAGAAGCTAGGTAACTTTTATTTTTAGGCCATAGCTCCTTATTATATAAGTATAGCTTTGAATGACAGTTAAACATTAAAGGAAGTTTATTGTTTTTTAAAAGCTTATCTTCAAATTCAAAACTAATTTTGTCTTCTAATATTTTACCTTCTTGCCTATCTTCATAGGCAAGAGGATGCCTTTTATTATTTTTCGCATAAAGTGGTGTCTTTTCAAAATTCAAATCAACCTTATGTAAAACCATATTTTTATCACTTTTACCTAAAATAAGGGACCATTCCTCTGACGCTAAGCTAATAGTGTTTTGTAATGGAAAGATTGAGTATGAACATGCAAGCGAGCTAGAATTTATTTCTAAACCAGTATTTTTTGCTGCAAATTTATTTTTTAGTCTAGCTTGGCAATTATCTATTTTTAGTTTAAATAAGTTGTTAACATCATGCTGTGTTGTATGATCTTGCTTAAATGAATCTATTGTCTTAGGTATATCGTCTAATTCGGTGACTTTTAATTGTTGCTTAGCAGCAGAATTTGGATTTACATTTATTAGAGTCTTTTCTGGTAAGTAAGGCTTATTATATGTATACCTAATACTTTGTATACGCTGTTTATCTTCTTTTAGAATACCTTTAACAGGTTTAGCTTTTGACAATATGCTCGAGTAATCAGAAGTTATTGTATATGTGGCACTAATATAGTCGTATAATAACAATAAATTGTATTGTTCTAAAATATAACTAACGTATCCAAGAAACCCATCTTCACAACTACCACCTTCACAATTCATGCAGATAAAAGGTAACTTCTGCTTGAGGGTTGTTTCACTACTTTTATCAAAAATTAATTTAACTAATTTTTCAAAAGGCGCGTTTTGCTCTATAAAAATATCATTATATGATTGACCACTATATATGCAAACAGGGTTTAACTGCTTCCAAAAGAAACTCATTGCGTCACAAAAACTTATTTTGTATAAAGCATCACATTTAACTAAAGGAGAATTTATTTTTCCACTTACTAAGTCAAATTCTGGAGATCTTATTAGAGTTTCTTTCGTTTCATGGTTACCTGAATAGGCGGTAAACTTTATTTCTTCATTGCCTAAATCACCATTTTTTTCAATAAATTCTTTTTGATCACTCTCTAAGAAAAACTCTTGTTTAATCAAGATTTCTAGTTGGAAAGGAAGTCCATCTGCAAGTATATCCATAAGCTTATTATCATACTCAGTTTGGTATGGATATACAAAATCTATATGTCCACAAAATCCTTTAGTTTCTAAGGAAAGTTTAAGGTCTTGAATATAGAATGAGTTAACTTCTATACTCTTATCTACCTGTAAAGAAAACTTTTCATCAAGAGGTATTATTTTTAATTTTATTGATTGCCAAGCTAATGATAAATATGTATTAGGAAGTAATTTTTCTATAAGAGATTTATGCCATTTTTTATTTAGATCAATATTATCCAGAAGCTTCTCATCTATAGGTAACATCTTCTCTAGGATGCCATCTCGTTTAAATAGATCATTAAATTTTTCTGTGTATACTAAGTCTATAAGCTTATCTTGAGAAACTTCTTTAATTACATTTAGCAGTATCAAATCATTTATGTTTTCTTCATCCATCTTCTTACGCTTAGTTTTTTATCCTCCTGGTTCTTATGAATTATACATATGAAAAGTAAAGTTTCGTGAGATTCTACACCAAAAATTTATGAAGATTAAAAACAATCTAAAATTTACCATCTTTTTATCCTAAAAACTTGATACATAGATGGAGTTTTTTTGTTTAATATTAGTTTTTTATTTAAAACAAGTGCTGTAAAAAAAGTTATAAAAAAAATTTTACTTGTTAGAATGAATTTTAAGATAAAAGCAAAAACCCTATTTTTATAAGATAGAGTTAAAAACAAAGAAATAGGAGAGATGCAAATGGCTGTAAATGATGAAATTCCTAAGTCACGACTAATGCTTCGCTATAAAACAGAGGTTGATGGGGAACTAAAAGACAAAGAGTTGCCATTTAGACTTTTGGTAGTGGGAGATCTTTCCCAAGGTTTATCAAAAGATAGAAAGCAAGACTTTGAAGAAAGAAAAATCCGTCACATGGACGGAACTATAGACTCTATGATGAAAGATATGGATATGGAGCTTAACATTTCAGTTCCAAATCGTATAACTCCATCTAAATCTTCAAATTTAGATGTCAAGTTAAAAATTGATTCCATGAAATCTTTTCAACCAGGAGTAATAGCTGAAAGCGTTCCTCAACTTAAGTCTTTAATTCGACTAAGAGAAATGGTTCAAGAATTTGAATCAACGGTTGATAACAATAAAGGTTTTCGCAATTTGGTAAAAGAAATCTTAAGAGATGAATCCACTTTGGAAAAAATAAAACAAGAGCTCCCTGCGTTAGAGACTTTCAAAATGGTTACTGAAGAAGTTTTTTTAGTCGAAAAGGAGGAGAAGTAATGTCTGAAGTTACACCAATAGAAGTAAAGGATGAGATTAACTTATCAAAGCTATTCTCTAGCTTGAATTTAAAAACAACAGAAAACATCTTGCGAAAAGTTGAATATGAATACGTTACAGACGCAAATAACCAGATAGATATAACATCTGATGATGTTTTAAGGCTAGCTGCTGGATTATCGGCTATTTTTGCAAATGCAAAAAATGAAGATATGAATCTTTATAATAAACATTTAACACGTAACGTTATAAACCGTATTGACAGTATAATCGAAGAGCAAGTAAATGATATTATTCACAATGAAAAGTTTAAAGCTCTAGAGAAACAATGGTTATCTATTAATGAAATTTATCTAGATAAACCAAATGATGCTCCTATTAAACTTTCAGTTCTAGATGTTTCAAAAGAAGAGTTATTAGATGATTTTGAAACCAATGCAGTTGATATTTCATCTAGTGATATGTTTAAAAAACTATACGTAAGCGAATATGACCAGTATGGTGGGGAGCCTTACGGCACAATGATTGGCTTGTATGAGTTTCAAAATACACAAGATGATATAAACTGGCTGTCTTTGATGGGTAAAATAGCTACAGCCTCGCACGCTCCCTTTATTGCAGCAGTTAGTCCTAAGTTTTTCGGGTGTGAAACAGCTGAAGATTTAGCAGATATCAAAAATCTAGGTGCTCTTATGGAACATCCAAAATACGGTAAGTGGAATAATTTTCGTAAAACAGAACAAGCTGCATATATCGGTTTAACAGTACCACAGTTTTTGTTAAGAGCTCCGTATGATCCAGATAATAATCCAACCATTGGCAAGTATATTAAGAACTTTAAAGAAAAAATAACTAGCCCCCTTTCAAATGAAGAGTATACATGGGGTAATTCATCAGTACTATTTGCTAAAAACTTAATGAGAGCATTTAAAATTACTGGTTGGTGTCAAAGTATTAGAGGTCCTCGTGCTGGAGGTACTGTAGAAGGACTTCCTGCTCATACCTTTAACATAAGAGGCTACGAGGAGCTAAAAGTCCCTACAGAATTTGTTATACCAGATTACAGGGAGTTAGAATTTGCTAATGCAGGATTTATGCCTTTTGTATATAAAAAAGGGACTTCTGAAGGCTGCTTTTTTAGTGTTAATTCATTAAAGATGGTTCAAGAATATAAAGATCCAAAAGACTCTGAGAACTCACAATTGATAGCGAATATTTCTTATACATATTCGGTTACTCGATTAGCTCATTATATAAAGATGATAATGCGTGACCGTATTGGATCATCCGCTACAAAAGAGACTATTACAAACACTCTTTCTAGTTGGATTAATAGCTATGTTACCACGGTTCCAAACCCTACTGATCTGACAAAAAGTTATTTTCCTTTCAAAGCTGCAGAAATATCTGTGGAGCCAATAGAAGGAAAAATCGGTTGGTACAGATCAAATATTACCATACTTCCACATGTTCAGTTTGAAGGTATGGATGTTGAGTTAAGTATTGATGCAAGACTTAACTCATAAGTAGTTGGCATTTAAATAAATAAGGAGAGTAGAGATGTCAGATTTTATAGCTATCGATGGTCAAAAAATGGTTTTAACTCCAAACTCGCACCCTAGTGCAAATTTAACTAGTCCGTCACCAACCCATGATGCTGTCTTTTTGGAGCTTAAATTTAGTGCAGAAGCAGGACCAGCAGATCTAAAAACAAAAATACCTTATTATGATGTTGGTACAACGTCTCCAGGAAGTGCTGCTGTAAATTTTAAGTTAGAGCATGGCGATTTTGATGCTGTCAACCAAACTATAGTCTTACACTTACGAACAACAAAAACTATAGTTTCAGAATTAAACAAGGCTATTACAAAACTATTGTCTTCTGGAGCAAAAGCACAGCTAAGTGTAGAGATAGCATCTGCTAATGATAAGCAAACTGTAGATCAAGCTAACAAAGGCACTATTGTTAAATATTTCGATCCACAGGGAGCAAAATTCACACTGTGTGAAGAAAAGACCCGCCAGTTTCAGCATCTGCTAGCTCATGAGTGTGGTGATTTATATAGCCGTTCAGCTACAAATAATGAAACTGAGTTAACAGGAACTATTATCATTTCCGGTAAATGGGAAAAAGGTACACCTATTTCTACATGGACTAGTGATAGTAGTCAAAAAATAGTTGTAGGTGTAGATAGTGGTAAATAATAAGTAGATATAAACATGAGTAAGGCAAGTGAAGAGTTAAAAAAACTATTTGATACTAATCAAGATTGGCAAGTTTGTAAACGCTCTAATCTTGAGGTACTAAATGAGTGTACAGAACTTTTAAATAACCGAAGCTTTCAAGAAACGATGTGTTTAATTACTAAGTATATTCAAGAAAATAATGTATTAGATATACAATTGTTTTGCCTTTACTTGCAAGCTTACTTTAATATAAACCACTCAGCTGAAGATTTTGTCTCAGGATTAGAAATTTTAGCTGGAGTATTAAGTGGTTATCACCTTATTACTCCTACAAATAAAAAAGACACAATAGTGTTACGTAGCGTCATAACTTTAATTAATGAAGCTAATGATGCTATTAACTACTATTATCCTGATTTTTTGGATAACCAATTACAGCAAGTTACAGAATTTCTAGAACAAGTTAAAGATCTTTTGGCATGTAATATCCAAGAAGTTGGATTAATTAACTTTAATAGAGCAAAAAACCAAATACTAGCTACTATTTCTAAATACATTTTTAAAGAAGATATTAATAGTGATCAAGAAAAAGCTGATAATGAGAAGGTAGATAACTCTCTAGCTCAGACAAGCAAAGAAAATGCATATAGTTTCTATTGGTCTAACCTTTTGCTAAAAATAGCTAGATTTAACAACTTAGCTAACCCTTTGGATGCAGTATCAGATAAGTTTGAGCTAGCTTTACTCTTTGATTCGATCCAAACTGAAATACAAGAATTTAATCCAATTAAATATTTTCCCAAGCAGTTCCAGGTTTTTTTAAATTCGGTTACACCAGAAACTTACTCTCAAATTCAACAAATTATAGAGAATAGTAAAGGCTCTGCTTTATGGGATTTTATGCTGCAAAAAACTCACGCTGATATTGAGTTAAATATTAAAAATAAAAAAATAAATACTGGATTTGATATAGATGATATTTTGCAAGCTTCTAACTATAAAAATAATATTAAAAATATGCTTGATGAAAAAATTAATGATTATCAGACACCACCAAATAATGATGAAGCTTTTGGTCCAGATTTTGATATTTTGGATTTATAAAGAGGAGCAAAAATGATTACTACATTTACTAACAGTAGAGTGAAAGTAAGAGTATGCAACAAATAAATTGGCACTTAGGACAAGCAGTTTTGCCCGAGCATTTTACATTATCTCAGCATCTATCAAACAAGCGCAATATTCACCTTTGCCAAGTTAACTCTACTGTAGATTTTTATGGTCTAGCTGAGCTTAAAATAGATGAATATTTATTTGATAAAAACATCCTCAGGATAGAATCCTTACTATACATAACACTTACTTGTGAATGTATCCATTATCAAAGTTCAACTTACCCTAAAATCTTAGAATTAAATTTAAATACTATAGATTCAGATACTGCTGAGATTGTCGTACAAATTAATAAAAAACCTTTGACAAAAGACGTTGGTGATAATAATACAAAAGTTCAAACAAAATTTTCAAATCTCTCACTAACTATAAATCCTGAGCAAACAGATGAGTTATCTAGTTTCAAAGTACTAACCTTAAATAAACTAGAAGACGGCAAGTGGACACTTAAAGAATTCCTTCCTCCTATCTTAACTACAAAAGTTTATAACTTTAAATTAGTGACTGATAAACTAAGTAATTTATTACAAATAATACACTCCTACGTTTTAAACGAAAAATCAACTAACTCAGCAATATCATCTTTTAAATTAACGTTATTAAATAATATTTTGTATAGCCGTAACCAGCTTCAGTATTATATTTGGCAATTATCATATAGTAAGTATTCTCCTATAATTATATTTCATGCTACTCAAAATATATATTTATATTTATTACAATACCAAGAAACTACAGAAGTAGATTCTTCTCTGGTTTATAAGCACGAGAAACCTTTGGAAAGTTTTCAACATCTAATTGCGGCAATCCGTGAAAAAGTATTACATACAAAAGCTATAGAGTATAAGGTTTTAAAACCTATAGAAAATTTACTATCTACAGGCATTATAGAGTTTGAAGTTTTAAATCGTAAAAAGCACTATTTAGTTGTGCGTAAACCAACACAAGACTATAGCTATTCACTTTCTACAATTAAGCTAACTTCTCCAAGCAGAATTAAGCATGTAAATAAATACGCAATGGTTGGTTTAAAGCTTTCTAAGTTGGAGTTTAACCCTTTACCTGTATCAAGTGTCGATAAATACTGTGATATTTATGAAATTCTACCATCAAGAGAGTGGGATTACGTTCTTAGTGAGCAGGTAATATCTTTGCTAAATAGCAAAGATGTAAGTGAACTTAAATTCGTTTATTACTATGTATAGGGATAGTTAGATTATATATGAACAAAACAGATTTAAAGAAAGTACCTCTAGATAAACTTAAGCAACTTGATCTTATGATACTGCTAAACATGTTGCACCGTATTGGTTTTAATACACAAGATATTACATTTGAAAGCCGTTTAAGTCTTAGCCAGACTAGCAGGCTTATAGAAGATATAGTTTTTGATCAGGACAAAATTAAGCTTATTGTAAATATGGGAATACTATCTGCAAATTCGGCTTTGCCTGATCACGTATTGGATTTTTTTTCTATAAATAATGATTCTGTATCTTGTACTGTATTAAACGCTTTAGCAAGTAAACTTTTAAAACACCAAATAAATATGCTTCTGATAGAACAGTCTGATGAATTAAAACATTTATATCTAAATGGAGACGTTCTTTTTACAAGAGATGATAATTTTTTTTATTCATTATCTTCTTATAACAGCTTATTTGAAAGGGCTCTTGTACAGTATAAATTGAACGTTAGATCAAAATGGCAGTTAAGTTTAGTTAATAAAGCTAGCTACTTAAGTCATAAAACGAACCTCTCTAATATGCATCTTGGAAATAAATTACTGTCACCTAAATTACATTTTACTATAACTCTCCAATCGGACCGTTTATTTAACAAAAAAAAATGCAAAGAGGTTTCAAAATGTATAGAAAAGTTGGTTTTAAGTAAGCTTTTTGACATAAATAGATATTCTATCATGGTAACTGTTTGGCTTATAGTTCAACCTGTAAAAATAATTTTTATGCCCTTTTATCTATCTCAAGACACTAAGTTAATTAATCATAAAATAAAAATTTATGAGAGGTATAAGTATGGATACTGACTTAAAGAACATCCAGTCAAAAGAACAGTTATATCAATATTTAGAATTAAATAAACATAATAAAAATGATATTCTAGGGTCAGGTGACCTAAAAGTAATTATAGATGCGGTAGAGTATACGGTACAACGTTCTACACAAAGCATTCAAGAATTTATATTACAAAGAAGGTTTAACTTATTTTATAGCTATTATCCTTACTTTTTTCAACACGTACCCAATCATGCTATAGTAGAAGCATCTACAAATCAAAACGATAAGTTTATAGATTTAGAGCTAGGTGAAGAATTTGTATTAAAGTTAGACGATAGCAATTTTAGGTTTCAAGCTGCTATACCTTTCGCGCTATTACCTTTTCAAGTAACAAATTGCTATATAGATAACAGCATAATTAACATTGAAATTGATGCAATTAAACCTTTTAGGTTTGATAGAAACCGTTTTTTGCTAAGTGCTAACCCTTTGGTTATGAAAAACCATCAAATTTATCATCTTATAAATACGTTGAGAGAATATAAATCAGCAAAGATGACATTATTTGTAAATGAGTTAGATAAACCTATATCTATTACCGTTTTTTTAAACTTTGATTTAAAGTTTAATCTGGAGATAACTCAAGAAATCATATTAAAGGCATTAACACAAGCAGTATTTAGTAACTTTTACGTAGAGTTTGAGGATTTACCAGAAGATTATCTTTTTTATAAAATTTTGTTAGAAATAGAAGTACCAAAATCTAATAATATATCGAAACCTTTAGCTTCCAATGTTATAAAAACTAATCTACTCCCTGTCTTTAATCTATTTGAAGATCACGCAATGAAAATTAACTGTGATTATACTCAAGAAAGCTATGGAGTAAAACACCTAGATGGACCTAATGAATATGTTCCGACAAAATTATATAGCGTGGAATATAATAAACAAATTGCTTATCATAACTATCTAAATCTTAGTAATGCCAAAAGCTATAATTTAATATTTGAGCCTTCAGGGCATATGAGAATAGCCTTCCTAGATCCTTCATTAGAGGAGCTTTCAGGTTCTAATGAAATTGTTATAAACGCTCAATGGACACAGATAATCTCCGCGGATGTTAAGAAAAAAAGTTATACTTTTATTCCTTTGAGCAGGAGCATTGGTAGCCTAAAATTCAATATAATTTATAGTTACGGCTTTAGAAGGAATCAACTCTTAGAAAGAGCAGAAAATATCTTAAAAGTATTAAATATCATTAACTCTACAGGTCTTAATATTGACACTTTTAAAACACTAATTTCTCTTATAACAAATCATGATACATATACCGTAAAGTTTATTGAGAAAAACCTTATTAATATTGAGTCAAGTGGTGAATTTCGTTATGTAATATCTATAAGAACCGACTTATATAAACCTGAATTTGTTTTCTATGCAGATCTTGTACGTATGTTTCTTAAAACACACCTTTCTAAACGAATAGGTGTTAAGGTTAACTTTCAAATTAAAGTAATATAAGGAGTGTTTATGAATCAAGATATTATAGATGTTTTTGCTACTATAAATTTTTTCATAGAAAGTTATGACTCAGACACAAATATGCAAGATATTATAGCTTTTCGTGAGAAAGTAATTACTAAAACGACGCATATACACAATTTGATTTACCAAGAGCTTGGTGAGAGAGTTAGTTTTTATATTGCATTTGCAATATACATTTACTGTGATGAGGTGATTAATAAACTAAACTTAGAAGCAGATAGTAATGTTACTAATTGGCACTTACTCCAAGAGGAGGTTTATCAGCGAAACGATGGGGGAGACTATTTTTTTGAAATAATAGAAATTGTCCTTGATAACCCTGTATTTCCTAAAGTTGTAGCTCAAGTTTTATATTTAATATTAGCATTAGGGTTTAAAGGTTGTTATGTCGGCTTACAATCTGAAATAGACAAATATAAAAATAAGCTTTGTGCTATATTGCCAAATGAGGAATTAGGTGACATTAGTTATCCAACGTTTAATAATCTAGAGAATAAATTTAGGAAAACTTATAAATTATGGATCTATAAAAGTATATTTTTAGCAGCTGTTTGTTTTCCTGTTTTTGCTTACTTTGGCATATTGTTGATTAGGTAATAAAATTTAACATAGGGGGGCTATTGCAAGCTGGAATTAGATGGGTGGTAACAAGGCAAAAACATTTGAAAAAGCACAGTTTACACGTAGTAAATGAGCATTTTGAGAATATTTTTAACACAGTTAGAAACATATAATTTTAGTTTGCAACAGTCCTATGGGAGGTAATAATGAGTAATTTTGTAGTAAGTAATGCTCTTTTAAAATGTTCTTTTGGCACTGTATCGACTCCTTTAACAGTATTACCTAAAGGACCTTTAGTAAAAGGTCAAGGTCAATTGGCAGCGACTATAAATGATCATATTCCTATGGCAAATATTAAACCATTTGGAATGTGTAATAGCCCCTCAAATCCAGCTGGTATGGGCAAACCAATAGTACCTACTCCATGTCCATGTGTACCTATAATACCATCTCCATGGACACCATCAGCAACTAAAACAAAGGTTAACGGTCAACCAGCTCTGCTAAAGAACGCGACATGTATGTGTACTTGGGGAGGCCAAATAAGTATTAATACTGCTGGACAGATGTTTATTACGGCTAAGTAGGGACTTGTTGCAAACCAGACTTAGACGGGTGGTAGCAAGACAAAATAAAGGGAAAACTAAAATGGCATATGATTTAGAATTCGCAATAAACTTTAGTAAGTTTGTTGATGAAACAAATAGTTTAAATCCTGATTACCACCCTATCTTTAAATTTATTGGAGATCGCCTTAATGAGTACGATTTAGACCGTTTTAATAATAACTCAAGCGCTTGGATAGGACAAGTCCAATATGAAAGGCTTATAGGTGCTGAACCTTACGAAAGCCTTCCTCACTCTAGTTTTAATTTTCGAAAATATGCAAAACTTGTGCCAGTGTTTAACCTTACTTGTAATTTTGATAATGAACTCTTTCCCAAGTATGTGGACTTGTTGAAGCAACACATTTTAAATAAATATATTAATCTAAATAAAAAGATAACAAATATAAGAGTTTTTATTTCTGGCCATGGTGCTGATAATATGAGTCTTGGAACAGGGGATGAAAAATTAAACAACGGTTTTGTAAGCTATAGTAGTGTTATTTCTATTTTAGATAATATTCTTTTATCCTCTTTAGATCTAAGCCGATTAAATGCTGATATTCAACTTATATCATGTAACGCTGCTATTAGAAACTATCATGAAGAATTTTTCAATTTACTAGTTGAAAAATATAAAGGTTCAGGTTTTAATTTTAATGTTACAGGTTATTTAGAAAATATAACGTTAGAAAGTGTCCTAAGCAGTGATAAGTTTGCATTATCAAAAACAAAGATGAAAACAGAAATATATGATGAAAAAAATCCACTGATTTATAGTCTAGTAAATACTGAAGATGTCTCAGGAATTAGATCATCATTTAACAAAATAGTTAATGAAATAGAAAAAATAAAAAAATATAACCCCGCTGCCATTAGTGAAATATTCAAAGCTAGGGATCAAGCATTAAAAGAAAGTGATCAAAAATATAACTTAATTTTTATAGATATTTTAAGAAGCCTACTTATTGATAGAATTAATGAGCTTGGAAGTAATGAGTTTACAAAAGGAGAATCTGTTCTTTGCCAAAACACAATAATTGGTGAGCAAGGTGAGACGTTGCAAAGTAGCCTAAATAGATTTTTATTACAAATTACTTCTCTTAAAAAGGCTTTTATAAATCATATGAAAAGGTATTACCGTGAACGTTACGAATTATTACAAAAAAGTGGCTGCTAAAATAGTGTCAACCTCTGATATTTATACTTTTCAATATAAAACCATAATATTAGCATTCTCTGAAACTCAGTATAAACTTTATATTATAGTTTCGAAAGAGGACTATTGGTAAAGGTAGGCATGCGGCATTAATAGTAGATAATGCTGGATGGCACACATCTAATTCCAGCTTGCAACAGCCCCATAAATTACAGCAAACTTGGAACGCTTTCTCAAATGATACTAAACTCGTTAAATCTATATGTACTAGAGATTGGAATGTATGTCTTAATTTATAGTAGGATTGGTATAGTCGTGAAATTGATGTGGTTTAATAAAGTTGTATAGAAATAAAGGCTAAGGTACAAATTATATAAAAGCTAACACTAAAACCACTTAAAGGCTTCTTTTTTCTCTAAAACCTTAGCATAAAGCTCTTGATACTTCGCGAGTTTTTCTTGCTCTGCAGCAACCACAGCTTCTGGAGCATTTGAAACAAATCTTTCATTAGATAGCTTCTTTTGTACCCTATCAACTTCGCCTTTTAGCTTGTCTAATTCTTTATCTAACCTTGCTTTCTCAGCTTCAATATCAACTAACCCTGCTAATGGAATATTTAACTCAAGCCCTTCAACAATTTGTGATAAAGAAGTTGGTGGATTATCGTTAAACTCAATATCTTTGACTTTAGCTAAAGCTTTTATAAATCCTTCAGTTTGTGCTAGATACTCTTTATCCTTATCTGCAACATCTTTAACAATTAAAGAAATCTCTAAAGATGGCTTGATACCAGCTTCACTACGCATATTACGCAAAGTAGTCACTACAGTTTGTAACCATGTGATGGCCTTTTCAGCTTCTGGTGCCTCTAAGTCTTGAGCAACTACAGGGTAAGATACATCCATAATTGTTTCTTTAGCATCATTTAAGTGCGTTTTTAACTGCTGGTAAATACTCTCTGTGATAAATGGTATTAGTGGATGTGCTAAAGCAAGGATATTTTCTAAAACCTTAGTAAGTGTATATTTAACACCATTTTTTTGGCTTTCAGATACTGACTCATCCTTCAAAGCGACTTTAGCAAACTCAACATACCAATCACAATAATTATTCCATACAAGGTCATAAATAGTATTTGCTACCAAATCAAAACGATAGTTAGCAAGATGTCTATGTACATCAGCAACTGCTGCGTTTAAAACACTCCAAATCCATTTATCTGCAACACCTAATTCGTGAGTTTCACAAACCTTATGATCATCAAGGTTCATCATCACAAATCTTGAAGCATTCCAAAGCTTGTTACAGAAGTTACGATAACCCTCAACTCTCGCAGTATCAAAGCTAATATCACGCGATGTCGATGCTAATGCAGCATAAGTAAACCTTACAGCATCTGCACCATAAGCACTTATACCTTCTGGAAACTCTTTTTTGGTGGCTTTCTCAATCTTAGCTTTCATTTGAGGTTGCATTAGACCAGCAGTTCTCTTCTTCAGAAGCTCATCTAACGAAATACCATCTATCAAATCTACAGGATCTAAAACATTACCTTTTGACTTAGACATTTTCTGACCTTCGCTATCACGAATAAGACCAGTAATATAAATATCTCTAAATGGCACGTCATTCATAAAGTACATGCCAAACATCATCATTCTAGCAACCCAGAAGAAGATAATATCAAAACCTGTCACAAGCACACTTGTTGGATAGTATTTAGCAAGCTCTGGAGTCTTATCAGGCCAACCTAGAGTACTAAAAGGCCATAGAGCTGATGAAAACCATGTATCAAAGACATCTTCATCTTGCCTGATAGTAATATCAGCAGCTAGATTATATTTAGCTCTAATGTCAGCCTCACCTTCTCCAACATATACATTTCCAGCGTCATCGTACCAAGCTGGTATTCTATGTCCCCACCATAGCTGCCTAGATACACACCAATCTTGAATATCTCTCATCCATGCAAAATAAGTATTTTTCCAATTATCAGGGACAAATCTTACATCACCCTTTTCAACTGCTTCAATAGCTGGCTTTGCAAGCACATCAGCCTTAACAAACCATTGTTTAGTTAGATATGGCTCTAAAATTTCTCCCGTTCTATCTCCAGTTGGCACTTTTAGTGCATGAGGCTCAATTTTATCTAAAAGACCTAAAGCTTCCATATCAGCAACGATTTGTTTACGTGCCTCAAATCTATCTAAACCTTGGTATTTTTCGGGAACTTGCGAATTTAAACTAGCATCATTGTTTAAGATATTGAACATTTGCAGGTCATGTCTTTTACCCACCTCATAGTCATTAAAATCATGAGCAGGAGTAATTTTTACGCAACCTGTACCAAAATCTTTTTCTACATAATCATCAGCAATAATTGGAATCTGTCTATCTGTAAGTGGTAGATTTATCATTTTACCAACAAGATGAGTATATCTTTCATCTTCTGGATGAACTGCAACTGCCATATCGCCTAGCATTGTCTCAGGACGGGTTGTTGCAATTATAATCTTCTCATCACTATCAGCTACTGGATAAATAAAATGCCATAATGAGCCGTGGCTTTCTACCTGAGCAACTTCTAAGTCAGATACAGCTGTTTTTAGCTTAGGGTCCCAGTTTACTAATCGCTCACCACGATACGCTAACCCATCTTTATATAACTGGATAAAACACCTTTTAACAGCATCAGAAAGACCTTCATCCATAGTGAATCTCTCACGATCCCAATCTGGTGATGCCCCTATTCTACGCATTTGCGATGTAATCGTACCACCTGATAGCTCTTTCCATTCCCAAACTTTACTAACAAAATTCTCACGTCCTAAATCATGTCTTGAGATCCCCTGAGCATTTAGCTGTCTTTCTACAACCATTTGAGTTGCTATACCTGCGTGATCTGTACCTGGTTGCCATAATGTATCTTTACCAGACATCCTATTGTAACGTGTAAGTATATCCATTAGAGTCATCTGAAAACCATGCCCCATATGTAACGTTCCAGTGACATTTGGTGGTGGAAGCATTATGGTATAAGTTTCTTTTGACTGACTATTATTACCACAAGCAAATTTACCAGCTGTTTCCCATTGCTGATAATTAGACTGTTCTATTTCTTTTGGATTATAGTTTTTGTTCATCTCTTTCATTTATAAAAAACCGTAAATTACTATATAAGTTCTAGAAAAATTAATGGAGATAATTTTAGCAAGGTTGGAAAAGAAAATATAGAATCTAAGCTTTTTAATAAATATATTTTAAGAAAGGATAGACAAATATATAGGTATACCGACACTTATATTAAAAACAAAAGTTATAACTAATGCTAAAGCAACCATTAATCCTATATTTCCACCTTTAACTGTTTCAGACATTGCTGCTGGAACAGCTATATAAGATGCTCCACCGAAAAGTACCGCTAATAATAGAGTATTACCTTCGCCTAGATGTATAATAGAACCTAACAAAATAGCTAGTAATGATAATGCTATTGGCATCAGCACCGCGAAAGCTATTAATTTAATTCCAGCTTTTTTTAATATACCTATTTGCTCCCCAGCTGAAATACCCATACTCAAAAGAAAAAGCGCTAACATTCCTTTAAATAACGAAGAAGTCAGAGGTGACATATCCATGTTTCCACTATCTCCACACAAAAACCCTATAAACAAGCTTCCTACAAGCAATATAACAGAATAATCTAATAGTGATTCCTTAACAGAATTCAAAAATACTGTAGATTGTGATGCCTTTGTTGTTTTTTCGATAAAAAGATAATATATCATCGTGCCTGCTATTATTGCTGGAAACTCCATAATAGTCAAAGCTACTATCATATAGCCATCATAATTTACACTATCTGCCACAAGTACATTTATTGCAGTTATAAAAGTTACAGCACTTACAGAACTATATGATGAGGCTATCAAAACAGAATCGGTTCTTACTTTCAAAATCCATTTCTGTAAAAAAGCATATAAAACAAAGGGCATTGTAAAAGAAAATAACATACAAATTATTATAACTAAGATACCATTAGTATCTATGCCATTATGATATATTTGAAAGCCTCCTTTATAACCTATAGAAATCAATAAATATATAGATAAAAATTTTTTTATATCATCAGGAATATGAATATTACTTTTAAATATTGCTGCTATAAAACCTAAAAAGAAAAATAATATTGGGGGTGTTATAAGAGAATTCATTTGCTTAGCCTAAAAAATTATAGAACTAAATTATAACATTAATATTAGAGTATAAAAGTGTTAATATTTATATAACAAATTAAATGTGTAAGACTGAACTAATAACAAAACTAAAAATATCAATATCTAACAAATTGGTGAATACAAGTTTCCCGTGAAGAGCATTGGTGAGGTAAGATCCCGATATAAACTTATCTATAGTTAACTGTTTTTATATCAAAACCCAGTTTTTTCTTATACAAAACATACTTCTTACGTAAATTTTCAATAACTTTTTTATCTTGATACACAAATTCGACAAGGTTTCTTATAGATACTTTATTAGAATCTATAGGAATATCCATTAAATTAATCAACTCATCAAAACCAGAAGTTATAAACATATTATCGGTTATTAAAATTGGTATATTTTTAAAGGTATTATAATCTTTAGCACTGGTAGCGCAAAAATGTGGTATAAAACTTTCTTCTCCAGCCTGCCATAGTTTAATATCTAGCTCCTTTGCGAAAGCTTCTGGGGCAAGTATTACTACTGTTTTACCAGTATTATATACTGATATAACTCTTTGCACTACTACATCTAAAGTCTCAGCTAGAGTGTTTATTTGTAAGACATGAAATTCAACTTTCATAGAAAACTATAAACCTAATATTTGTATTTAATAGTTTAACAAATAAGCGACTAATTACCTTGGTATTTAAAGGCTAATTTTAATTTGTTTATAAAATCGCCACCTAATACAAAAAAACTACCTATAAATAAGATATCTCCACTAAACAATATCAACATCATATTAACTTTGCCAACTTGATCAATCTTATTAAACAACAGGATTAACTCCATTAATACTGTAGGATAGAATAAACTACTAAAAAACATTATTATACCTACAAGATACCTTTTATAGCTTATGGGTTTATTATAAGTAAAAGTTTTTTTAAAAACTTTAGCAATAGCTGTTTTAATTGCCATAACTATTGTTTCACCTAGCAACATTACAGATAAAATAAATATACCTTCCGCACTTATTAATAATACTGATGATATAGCAAGATAACTAGAAGTTGAAAATCCAATAAAAGGCATAATGCAAAACACTAATATATACGGTACAAATGACAGTATGAAAAAACTCACTCCTAAGTAATATTTCCAATCTTTTTTTTGCATAATTAATCCTAAAACTTTATTTTTCGTATAAACCTTTAATTAATTTAGCAGATTGATAGGTTTTTTGCTTCTTATTTACACTACCTACTAATTCTAATAACTCTTTGTATTGATTAAAACTTTTATTTGCATAAATAGCCGCATTAAGATTTTTTAGCAATGGCAAAAGCTGTGGCATCAAATCAGCTATCTCCAATAATGAAAATATCTCGCTATCAAATTTTAAAGAGGCCCAATTAATCAAAGCTTTTTGTAAAGCGATGTTATCATTATTAGAACAAGCTTTTTTTATTTCTTTTAAGCTTCCCGACTCTCTAGGTGCAACACTTTTAACATTATCATGATAAGACGGTTTTCTAAATTTACATTTTAACAGTAAAAGTAAAGTAATAAACCATAAAATAATAAAGAATATCGCAACATTCCGCCAAAAAGGATCAACTACTTTTTCATGGACAATTTTAGTATTAGGAACTGAAGACCCTAAGAGATTAATGTTTGAAAGGTTGCCTTTCTGTATATTGAATTTTTTTGCAGCTATTTTAGCTACTTTTGATTTATGGGTATCTACATCGTACCATTTAAGCTTAACATCTGGTACAGTGGCTTCACCTTGTTTTATTGGCATATAACCAATCTTATATGTCGCTACTCCTGTAAGTTTGCCACTATTCTCAATATCTTCTAATTTTGGTTTTTCAGCATAGATATTAAAACCATCTGTAGATTCAAACTTCAGTTTCGGGATATCATCACTTAAAACATCATCAGCGGTAATTTTTATAGTCCTTGTAACAAGTTCTCCTTCTTTGATACCTATCTCTTGAGACCAATTATCTGTTAAACTAACATTTGACGCTGGAAACCAATCTTGAATATCCACATTATCCGGAATAGGTGCTATATTTAAGCTAAGAGGTTTGGTTGATATATATTCTGTTTTAGCCCCTAGTTGACCAAACCCATTTGGCTTAGTAACTTGTAGAACCATAGCTGGGACGTTAGTCTTACCTGTACTACGAGGTATTATCAATAAATTTTCTTCAAGAACGTCATACATTCTACCATTAACCTTTTTTTGGTAAACTACTCTATGGCTAGTCTGACGTATCTCAGAATTTTTAATTTGAAAAGGCTTAGCTTGAAGGCTTAATACTGGTGTTGAATAGTAAAATTTAAGTGTATAAAGCACTGGCACATTTACATAACTTTTTGTAGTTGCTAACATACCTATCGCAAAAAAGTCATCGTATTTGGTTTCTTCTTCATTAGATAATGATTTATCGACTTTGATTCGGATAGGTTTAGTACTTTGATTACCAACTTTAATTGCTGGAATAGTTAAGTTGCCTGACTTATTTGGCATTAAAGTGATTATCATTTCATATTGTACACTTTTCTTACCATTTATAACTGTTGTTTTATTACTAGTACTAGTGTTATAGACTATAAAATTCTTATCTAATACAGATAAATCCGGCTTACTATCAAAGTTATCTAATTGTAATACCAACTGAGCTGTTTCACCCTTTTCAAGATGAGTTCTATCTATAGTTGCCGATACGTTGGCATAACTAATATTAATCGCTATAAATAATGTTAGTATAAAACCAATGATTTTAAATAGACTAATTTTCATAGTTAGCTCCTACTATTCTTTGGTAATCTCTAGCAAACTTATGTTTTAAAAGACCGCCGGGGTCATCATCTATCATCGACAATAACTTATCTGCCTCTTTTTTGCTAAGCTGATCTTCTCGCGATTGCCCAGCTGTATGTTGTTGAGACTGGTCTTGATGACTTTTATTATCTTTATTATCTTTATTATCTTTATTATCTTTATTATCTTTATTATCTTTATTATCTTTATTATCTTTATTATCTTTATTATCTTTATTATCTTTATTATCTTTATTATCTTTATTATCTTTATTATCTTTATTATCTTTATTATCTTTATTATCTTTATTATCTTTATTATCTTTATTATCTTTATTATCTTTGTTGTCTTTGTTGTCTTTGTTGTCTTTGTTGTCTTTGTTGTCTTTGTTGTCTTTGTTGTCTTTGTTGTCTTGGGAATTATTCTGTTTTTGTTGTTGTTTTTCTAGCTCTTTTGTAATTTCTAAGTTAGTTTTTGCATCTTCGAAATCTGGTCGCTGTTGTATTGCTTTATTATACGCATCTATCGCGTCTTTATATTTACCCAAATGAGCTAAAGCATTTCCTTGGTTATATAACCCTGTTGCAGAACTATCTTTTTTAAACTCATCATAGGCGTTTTGATAATCTTCAGCTTTGTAATAAGAAGCTCCTTTCCAACGATTATTTTCAAATGCTTGAGCTGCCTCTTTAGGCTTTGCATTATCAAAGTAACTCATTCCCTGTTGATCTTTAGTTTGCCACATATCACTCCATAAGTAACTCATTCCCTGTTGATCTTTAGTTTGCCACATATCACTCCATGTGTTAGCTAAAGCTAAACCGGGTAATAAAAACATAGTAAATGTTAATTTCCTTAACGACATATTCTCTCCAAAAAACCTCTTCTAAAGAGTAATGCACTCAAAACAGTTAGTACCCAGATTATATAGACCCCTTCATCTTGCCAAAATATTTTGGCTGATGACTGCTCAGATTTTTTAGCATCTGGATTATTTTTTATGCTTGTAAGTAAAGCATCTACATCATTATTATTAGCTGTTAAAGTAATCAACTTGCCACCACCAGCTTTAGCTAAACTTTGTAGTTTCTGCAAATTTACCCCAAAATATCCTATATTGCCTTGTTCATCCTTTAGATAATTACCATTTTTATCTTTTGCTATACCACCTTTAGGGGTACCTATAGCATACACATCTACTGTTATACCATTGTTTGAGAGTGATTGAGCCTTTTCTATCGCTTTTTGAGTAGGTGTAGAGTCTGTAATTAAAATTATTTGTCCTTCAGTTGCTCCAGCTTGCGATATTAATTCTGCTGATTTTTGCAAAGCTTTAGCAATGTCATGACCTTGTACAGGAACAATATCTGTATTTAACACAGAAACCAAATTCTCTACAGTTTTTGCATCAAAAGTAAGGGGAGAAACTACAAAAGCCTCACTTGAAAATACCACCATACCGACTTGACCTTCTGTAATTTTTTTTAAAATATCAAATATTTTATACTTCGCTCGTTCAAGGCGACTTGGGGAGACATCTGTCGTATCCATTGATTGAGAAACATCTAAAGTTAACACTCGCGATACGCTTTTTTGATATACGGCTGTCTCCTTAAACTTCCATGTCGGGCCTGCTAAAGCCACTATCGCTAATCCCCAAAGTAATAAAAAACCTAATGGTAAGAATGTTTTTTTAATTCTCGATTCTTGTCCTACTAATAAATGATCTAATAAATGCTTATCACAATGTTTAGCCCAACTATTTGTTTTTGCTGAATTCCTAAATAAGAAAACAACAGTAAACAATACTGGGATCAAAGCTAAAAGCCACCATGGACGTAAAATATGCAACGTTATCATTAATGTCCTCTCCTACGCTTAAGCCAAATAGTTGAGACAATAAAACTTAGTAGTAATGCCGCTCCTAAACTCCATGGATAAAGATACGTAATTGGTCGCACTACTGTTTTATCAGATTCCACAAGCTCTAGCTTGTCAATTTCTTGATAAATTTTCTGTAAATCTTGACTATTTTGAGCCCTAAAAAACTTTCCTTTAGTCATTTGTGCAATCTCTTTAAGCACACTAGTATCTAAATCTTCAGAAGTATCTATAACTCTTTGACCAAACGCTGTTTGCACAACCATCTGACCACCACCTAAACCTACTGTGTAGACTTTTATACCATTTTGTTTAGCAATTTCTGCTGCTTGCAGGGGTTGTAATGCTCCTGAATTATTCTCACCATCTGTTAATAATACCAAAGCCTTTGATTGAGATGGGTATAGCATCAGTTTTTTAACAGCAAGACCTATAGCATCACCTATAGCAGTCTGGGGCCCCGGTAAAGCTATACTTGAATCATTAAGCATTTTTTTAACTGTCGGAATATCAAAAGTAAGTGGTGCTTGTAAATACGCTTTACTCCCGAAAAGTATCAGCCCAACCCTATCACCTTTACGAGTATCTAAAAATTCATTAGCAACACGCATTACTAAGTCAAAACGGTTTTCCATTTGACCATTAGATTTTTTCATATCCTGTATAGCCATACTTCCAGACAAATCAATAGCCATCATTAAATCTCTACCACTTTGTGGCAAATCCATTGGCTTACCCAACCATTGCACCCCGGAACCTGAAATTACCAAAAGTACCCAAATAATACCTAATAGATACTTTAGGTAATTAGCACGCTTAAAATTATTATTTTTACTATCTGCAATTTGCGATTTTATTTGCTGAAAAAAAGGCGTTTTTAAGGCTAATTGCTTATCTGTTTTCGCTCTAGGTAAAATCCAATATATTAATATAGGTAAAATGATCAGTACCAAAAACCAAGGATATTCTATTTTTATCATAAAACTCTCCTTAACCATTTTTCTGACACCGTAATTATTTCTTGTAACTTAGCAGTTTCTAAGATTTGTGGTTTATAACTATCAGCGAGTAAGCCACCAGATGATTTAGAAAACTCTTGGTTGTCTAATTTAGTATCTAAAAACTCAACCCAAGCCTTACCATGCAATAATTTCACATTTTCATTAGAGAATTTTTGTAGAGCTACTCTTTTTAAGTAAATAGATATATTTTGCAATACTTCTTGAGGTTTATTTTCAAGAGTTCTTTGAATTGTAGCTTTAAAATCATCTATAACAGATTGCTTATAAATTCTACGCTTTTTCTTCTTGTAAAGAAGAAATACTAATAAAAGCAAACCTATAATAAAAATGCCTATAACAATCCACCAACCGTATGCTAATGGCCACCATTGAGACACTCTAGCAGGTAGATAAATATCTTTTAATTGGTCTAAAAGACTATTAGTTTGCATAGTTAACTATCCCATGGTTAATGGTTTTCACCAAATCATCGTTTGTTGCTATCTCTATAAAGCCCATCCTATATTTATGTGAGTAATCTTTTATAGCCAAATGTCTTGCACTGTAAATATCTTGGTACATTTGATTTTGTTTTTTACTTGCAGCATCCAAAACAAATTTTTCCTTACCATCACTAAAATAATAAAGATCTAAAGAAGGTAAAGATTTTTCAATAGGATCATAAGTAAAAATATTTATAATCTGATTCTTTTTAGCTAAGAGCTTCAGATATTGCTGAGCGTGGCTATCAAATTTAGTAAAATCACTAATTAGTATTATCACACTATTACTACGTACCTTTGCATATAAAAATTTTAAAACAGTAGCTAAACCCCCTTCAGCTTTAGTCTGATATTCAACTTTATCAGCAACTGTAAAATTAAACATTTTAACTAAAGACGATTTATCTTGCTTAGCTGGATAAAAGTTATAACCATTATTATCAAAAATTACTCCACCAACCTTTTCATTGGCTTCTAAGGCTCCAAAACCTATTAAAGACAGAGTATTTGTAGCCTTTACTGATTTAAAACACTCTCTAGTACCAAACTTCATAGTACTACGCTGGTCCAGGACGAAATACACCCTACGCTCTCTCTCTTCGTGGTAAACCTTAGTGTAAGGCTTACCTAATCTAGCTGTAAGTGACCAATGCATTAAACGAATGTCATCACCAGCCTGATAATGGCGAACTTCATCAAAATCCATACCTCGACCTTTCGCTTTAGAAAGGCTACTACCAGCATTTACATTATTAACCCTCTGACTAGCAAAAAGCTTTAAAATCTTGGCTTGGTAACGGTAGTTTAATAGCTCATTGATATCAGGTTTTATACCTTTATAGCTTTTCATTTAAGCTTAACCTCTACGGAACTGGTACTACCTTTAATAAACTAGTAATAACGTCATCTGTTGTTATGCCATCGACTTCTGCTTCAAAAGTCAACAATATTCTATGACGTAAAACTTCATACACAACTGCATGAATATCACTTGGAGACACAAAATCATTACCAGATAACCAAGCATAAGCTCTTGCTGCTCTATCAAGAGCTATAGTACCTCGTGGGCTTGCTCCAAAAGATATCCATTTAGCTACATCTTGACTATATTTGGTTGGGTTTCTAGTCGCTAATATCAACTCTATAATATAATCTTCTACAGCTTGAGACATCTGGATATTTAGCACCTCCTTTTGGGCTGTGAAAATCACTTCTTGAGTTATATTAGGGTACTCAAATCTATATCCTAAAGCTTCTCCACGGCTAATAGCTAATATCTTAGCTTCTGTTTTAGGGTCTGGATATTCAATTTTAATGAACATCATAAATCTGTCTAATTGAGCTTCTGGTAAAGGATAAGTCCCTTCCTGCTCAATAGGGTTTTGGGTAGCCATTACCATAAATAAATCTGATAGCGGATAAGTCTTTTTACCAACAGTTATTTGCTTTTCACCCATTGCCTCAAGAAGAGCAGACTGAACTTTAGCAGGAGCTCTATTTATTTCATCAGCTAAAAGAAGGTTGTGAAATAATGGCCCAGATTGAAATTCAAAACTTTGTTGTTGTGGCACATATATTTCTGTGCCTGTCAAATCAGCTGGTAACAAATCTGGGGTAAACTGCACACGATGGTATGAGCAGTCTATACATTCTGATAAAGTCTTTATAGCTGTAGTTTTTGCTAGCCCTGGAGCTCCTTCAACTAATAAATGTCCTCCTACTAAAAGTGCTATTAATAAACGTTTATTTAAATTTTCTTGACCAACTACTCTATTATTTAAAAATTCTAGCAATTCACTAAATTGATTATATGCTGACACAACCTTTCTCCAAAAGTCTAAACATAGCTTTAGTAAAGTATAGGGGCTATTATCGCTTTTTCAAGTTTTGTTAATATCTTTTATAAAACATAACTAAACTTAAAAACAATAAGGTGATCAGAGAAACTTCAATTAATTTTTGATGATACAATTTAGTTTAGGCCTTCAATCATATTGTTTTGGTTGCCAATCATTAAACTTTTTATATGTATGTTTAAATGATGGTTTATCTTTAGCCATACAACCATTTCCTCTTATTTTATGTGGCCAAAAAATTAACTTATGATTCTCATTTTTGCCGCCATATTTATAGATATTGTGTGCCAAGTCTATACTTTCTTCTCCATTTACACCAGTTTTAAACCAAACATGATTAGCATTTTCTAAAATAAAAAAGGACTTATTAGGATAACTAGGGAAAGTGTAATATCTAATATCAGGGAAAAATAATGCTAGATCATGAGCGATAACTCTAACATTAAACTTATTTTTTTCACTCAATTTTTTACATAGTTCTCCAGCAATGCATTTTCCAGACTCACTGATTCCTCCTGCATAACAAGACCATAAAATAACTTTTAGGGTATTCTGATCTCCCTTGGTTGTACTAAAATCATGCTGCGTATTAATACCAGGATATAAATTTTCTTTAAAAAAGACATCTATAAACTGACCCATAATTCTTGCATTAAATTCTATCCTCTTTTCTTTATTAGAAAAGTCTAGTTTATTAATCCCAGACGAAATAGTCTCACTACCATATGAACCATGCGCAAGAAACACCAATGTATCTTTAGATCGATCAAACATTCTTGGTAACTTTACTTTAACGTTATTTTCCATATTAAGTTTATCAAGTTCTATCTTATACTTATCATATTCAGGTTTATTTCTAAAAGCAGATACAAGGGCGTTCTCATCTTCACTACGAAAAAATTTATTTTCGCTAAGTTTTAACATCTTATAATCAGTCGTATTATCAGTATTTACAAAATAATGATATGCATTAAAGTCCTCTAGAGGTTGTGTGCCAAAATTCTTGACCCATCCATCAAAATGCTTGCTTAACTTATGTTTACGCAAATTACGTGATAGCATATGGTGGTCTCTAGCAAATTGAATATCGTTTAAATTAGATAAAACCTTCCCTTTCATAACAGGATTCAAATCTGTTAGCCCCCTATCATGCTCCCAGACATAACCTAAAGACCATTTATTTGCAACATTACGTTTATCACTATCAGACACCATTTCAAACCATTTAGATTTATCAAAATTTATTATGTAATATGCCATAGGTAATCTCCTTTTTTTAGCTGTTTTACTCTTTGCAAAGGTGAATATACCTGCTAGGCGCATTATTTTATAGATAGTATATTTAATAGCACGCACCAATTTTTGATATTATGTTAAGGTCATAAGCTTACATAAAGCCTATAAACAAAAAGTTAATGACATTATTTTTTATAGTTTTATAATATGGTGTAGCTTTTTAATAAAAAAGTGTATTTTACACAAAAAGATTACAGGTATTAACCCACATCAGCTTTATCTTAAACAGGGGACTCAAATGAAAAATGTAGGTATATTAGCTCTAAGTTTAACCATTGTTTTGACACTATCTGCATGCTCAATTAATAACAGTCTATCAAGGGATTTAAATTCCACTAGCGAGTCTATAGTTAGGTTTGTAAATGGTACTTTTTCTGCAGAAATAGATAACACAAATATCCAGAGTGTCTACAATGCTACAGGGTTAGCTCTTAGCAATGATGGTAGTTATGATATTAAAAAGAGTTACATAAAAGACGATTACGCTGAAATATCTGGTACTGTTAAACCGGGTAAAGACCCTTTTGAAATAAAAATGATAAAAGACAACAGTAACATAGTAAATATATACCTCAAAATAGGTACTTTTGGTGATAAAAAAGCTTATGTAAATCTGTTAACTGATATAAGAAATAACTTAGGTGGATAAAATATAATAATGACTTTGATCAAAAAAACTCCGCGAATCCTTTCTATCCAATCACATGTCGCTTATGGTTACGCAGGTAATAAAGCTGCTATCTTTCCGATGCAGAAGCTTGGGATAGAAGTATCTCCTATATATACAGTTCAATTATCTAACCATACCCAGTATCCACACTACAATGGATCTTTTTTTAATGCAAAAGAGATCCAGAATGTTATCGATGGTATGATTGCAAATAACTTTTTGACTAAACATGATGCTGTACTTTCTGGTTATATAGGCGATACCGAGATAGCCAAAGTTATTGCTAATACAGCCAAAGTCATTAAAGATAATAACAAAAATGCTCTATATTGCTGTGATCCAGTATTTGGAGACATCTATGATACTGGTAACCAGCAAGGTCGTATTTTTGCAACACAAAAGCATCCTAATATTTTCTTAGAGCATTTATTACCTATAGCTGATATTATTACTCCTAACTTATTTGAACTTTCTATACTAAGTGATACAAAAATTAAAAATTTTGAGGATATTGTCAAAGCTTGTAAAAACCTAATAACTAAGACTAAAAACCCAGATCAAATAATCATTATTACAAGCACATCTTTTGATAACTCTAAAACTGGTATTGCAATATACCATAAAAACAAGTTTAAATGCCTAGAATCGCCAAAATATAAAGTCCACCCTTATGTAAGTGGTTCTGGAGATATCACAGCTGCGATGTTCTTAAGCTATATTTTAAAAGGTAAAGACCTTTTTCAAGCCTTAAACAAAGTAATCAAATGTTTAGATGGCATATTTAAGACCACCTATGAGTTAAATAGTGATGAATTAGCTCTAGTACAAGCACAAAGGTATATTAAATAATTATGCAACGCTATAGTAAGATAACAAACGTTCACCATTATAAACGTGAAATAGTACTTCTAAAAAGCCGTCCTTGTGCTTATGGAAAATGTTCATTTTGTGACTATATTCTAGATAACTCCAAAAATACTGATGAAATTAATTCAATAAACCTTAAAATACTAGAAAATGTAACTGGTGAATTTGGCACCTTAGAAATTATCAATTCTGGCAATATTTTTGAGCTACCTCTAAAGACAAAAAACTACATAAAACAAATCGTTAAAGAAAAGAATATCAATCTCCTTTTTGTCGAAGCACACTGGATGTACAAAGACCATCTACACAAAATCAAAGACATCTTTGAAACTAATATATTTATAAAAACAGGATTAGAAAGCTTCGATTATGATTTTAGAGAAAATATTCTGAAGAAAGGTTTTAACTATCAATCACTTACTCAACTTAGTAACCTATTTGATTCTGTCTGCTTACTAATAGGTGTAAAAGGACAAACTAAAGAAATTATACGCAAAGATATTGAGATAGCAAAAACATATTTTAATCATACAACTATAAATATCTATAAGAACAATACTACTCACATTAAAGCAGATGATGAATTAAAAAAATGGTTTTTAGAAGAGTACATCTACTTATACAACGATCCGCAATTCGAAATATTAGTTGAGAATACAGATTTTGGTGTAGGTTAAGTAAAAATTTTTTAATAACTCATTTTTTATGAATCCAAATATCAAAAAATATGCTACAATATTGTTAAATAAATTAATAACAGAGGGAAATTTACTTGAAATACACAATACAGCAAATTGCTGAGCGAGTTGGTGGAGAGATAATTAACTTTACTTCTAACGATAACTTTCATATTTCTGGCTTAAACTACGCTAGCCTAGCTAAAAATGGTGATTTAACCTTAATAAATAAAAATGAACATATTAAACTTTGGCAATATTCTAATGCTAGCGCTGCAATCATTAGTAAAGATTTACGTGATATAGGAAATATTAATAATAAACCATTAATTGTTGTACATAATGCTGATTTAGCTATGGCAAAAGCTTTAGAGTTATTTTCTAAACCCAACCCAGAACAAAATGGCATTCATGAGAAAGCTGTCATCGAACCTACAGCAACTATCGGGGCCAACGTTTCTATTGGTCCTGGAGCCTACATAGGCAAAAACGTAGTTATTGGTGATAACTCTATCATATATGCAAATGTAAGCATCTATGATGAAGCTACTATCGGACAAAATTGTATTATATGGCCAAATGTTACTATTAGAGAAAGAACCCAAATAGGGCACTTTTGCAGGCTTTATTCAAACTGCTCCATAGGTAGTGACGGTTTTGGATATAGACCATCAGAAGATGGTAGAAGCATAGTAAGAATCCCACATATCGGAAATGTAGTTATAGGTAACTATGTTGATATTGGCTCCTCAACATGTATAGACATTGCTAAATTTGGTTCAACTATTATTGGTGACTTTACAAAGATCGATAACCTTGTACAGATAGGTCATAATGTAGTTATTGGAAAAGGTTGTATGATTTGTGGCCAAGCTGGAATTAGCGGTTCTGTAACTATTGGTGATGGAGCTATAATTGCAGGCAATGCTGGTATTAAAGACCATACCAATATAGGAGCTGGCGCTAAAATTGGCGCTAAATCAGGTGTTATGAAAGATGTACCTGCTGGCCAAAGCCAGATGGGTTACCCTGCTTGTGAAGGGCGTGAATTAATGCGTCAATGGGTAGCTATTAAGCAGCTTCCAGAGACTATGAAAAAACTAAAAGCTTTAGCAAAAAGCTTAAATATCGATTTATAAAATGGTTTAGCAAATAATTGATTGGTTTCTCTATGTAATAGAGAAAAATCGAATAAATTTTATTATATGGTTTTTAATTAACTTAAAATTATTAGGAACAGTATGGGTTTATTAGGTCGAATAATTCATATGGTTGGGTTTGAAGTAATGGGTATAATTATTTTTACACCTATTACTATGTTTATATTAAATGAAAACGTTTTTGATACGAGCGTATTAGTTGCAGTTATATCTATAATGGCTATGATATGGAATTTCATCTACAACTACCTTTTTGATATAGTAGAAACTTGTTTAGATGGACATAGGTCAAAAAGAAGGTTTAATATTAGAATACTACACACACTTTTATTTGAGGTTGTTCTATTAATTATAACCATTCCTTTCATAGCATCTTGGTTAAGAATAAGCTTTTTAGATGCATTATTTGTAGATATCGGGTTTGTTATATTTTATGTGTTTTATGCTTTAGCATATAATTACACTTTTGATAAAATCTATTTTAGAATGTTTAGGTATAATAACTACACCTATACAGCAACCTTTAACCTATAGACAAACAAATAACTGTAATTACAATAATCGACCACTTAAAAACTGTTTTTGCAAAATCACGATCACTATCTGTATAAAATGATTTCATAGTTTTATACAACCAAAATATAGCTATCAGCATACAAATTATAAAAGAATAAATATCTGCTGTGCCTAAAAGATAAGGTAAACTACAAGAAATTAAAAATAAGATCATATAACCTAGCATTATTTTTTTAGTATAGCTTAATCCTTTAACTATAGGCAATAGTGGGATTTGTACATTCTTATAATCTTTGATATATAGTATTGCTATAGCGTAAGAGTGTGGAATTTGCCAAAAGAATAGTATTAAAAATAATGCAAAAGCATTTAGATCTAGATTATTCACTACAGCCGTATATCCAGCAACTGGAGGAACAGCTCCTGAAATGCCCCCTAACAAAGTAGCATGCACTGTAAAACGTTTAGATACAGTATATATTCCTACATAAACTATAAAACCGATTATGATAACCCATAATGTCAAAGGGTTAACTAATACATACAAGACCGCACTACTTAATAGAAATAATACTATTCCAAAAATTATTGCAGATAAAAGGCCTATATCATTAGTCACCAAAGGTCGATTTTGGGTCCTTTGCATCTTTGCATCAATATCACGGTCAAAGCAATTATTAAAAACACACCCGGAACCTATCATTAAAGCTGTACCAATAGTGACATAAAGGTACAGATCTAAATAATTAAAACCTATTTGGCGATTTGTAGCTAATAAAAAACCACCCGTAAGTGTAATCAAATTCCCGAAAATAATTCCCGGCTTAGTTAACTGAAGATATTTTTTGAAGGACATAATTAAAAATCAAAAGTTACATCATCATGTCATAAAGATCAAACATGATCCAAATAGTACCTGCTACAACGATAAAGACTACTATTAATGCAAATATAGCACTTATTAAGTTCCAACGTGCTTTTGAATCTGTGTTTAAATGCAAGAAGAATATCAACTGAACAAAAAGTTGTATTAAAGCTAGTATAGCAACAGATACACATAAAGCTCCAGGTGATAGTAACTTAAAACCTACTAATACAAAAGCTATAGTAGTAATTATTATCGATAATACAAATCCTTGTATATAGCTTTTATGAGTACCATATGCTGCACCTGTTTCATGATCATATAAGTGTTCTTTAGCCATACTATATTGCTCCTAACAAATAAACTACTGAGAATACAAATATCCATACGATATCTAAGAAATGCCAAAATAAGCCTAAATAAGTAAGCTTTGTTTTTGCCATCGGCGTCATACCATACTTTTTAAGTTGCAAAATCATACTCACTATCCATATAAGGCCCATAGATACGTGTAATCCATGTGTACCCACTAATGTAAAGAAAGATGATAAAAATGCATTACTTGACCAACTATGACCTTCTATAGCTAATTCATAGAACTCATGAATTTCCATAAGTATAAAACCTAGTCCTAAGAAGAAAGTAACCCATAACCATTTTGTAACATCCCTGACGTTACCAGAGTTACGCGATAGCATAGCTAAACCAAAAGTAAAGCTACTAACTAATAAAAGCATAGTTTCTACAAATACATATGGCAAACTAAATAATTCTTGAGCACCAGCTCCACCAAATGTATTTTTATGAAAAACTGCGTAAACAGCAAACAGTGTCGCAAAAAGAACACAGTCGCTCATAATGTAAATCCAAAACCCAAATACGTTTTTAGAACCATCAAAATGATGGTGGTGTTCGCCTTGGTGATGATGATTATCTACAGTTACTGCACTCATTATATCACCCCTTGTGAATTTTTATATTCATTCTCTACTTTTTCAACCTCATCTGCTTTGACGTAATAATCAATATCATAATCAAAAGATCTATATAATACAGTACCTATAATACCTATTATACCAACTGCTGCAAGCCACCAAATGTGCCACACTGCAGCAAAGCCAAAGACAAAACTGAATACTCCTATAACAAAACCTACAGCTGTATTTCTTGGCATATGAATATCTTCATATGACTTAGTTCTATCTTTTGATTCATTTTGGATATCTAAGCTTTTTTGTTTTTGATCCCAGAATGCATCTCTTTCTGATACTACTGGATCATGCGCAAAATTGTAGAAAGGTACTGGAGATGGTATAGCCCACTCTAAAGTACGACCGGTACCCCAAGCATCACCAGTAACACGATTTTCATTCCTATTACGTACACTTACTATAATCTGTAGAACTTGGAAGAATACACCTAAAGCAATAATCATTGCTCCAAACCAAGCTACTATCAATAGCGGCTGATATCCAGTTGCTGCATCATAGTGATAAAGTCTTCTAGTCATACCCATCATACCCAGTATATACAAAGGCATAAACGCTACGAAGAAACCAACTAACCAACACCAAAATGCATATTTACCTAAACGCTCATTTAGCTTAAAGCCAAATATTTTAGGGAACCAGTAAGTAAGCCCAGCAAAAGCACCAAATACTACACCGCCAATAATAACATTATGGAAATGTGCTATTAGAAATACACTATTATGCATTTGGAAATCAACACCTGGTACAGATAATAATACACCTGTCATTCCACCTACTGAGAAAGTCACTATAAAGCCAACTAACCATAACATCGGTGTAGTAAATGTTATGCGTCCTTTGTACATTGTAAATAACCAGTTAAATATTTTAACCCCTGTTGGGATAGCAATAATCATGGTCATTATACCAAAGAAAGCATTAACATTCGCACTTGCTCCCATTGTAAAGAAGTGATGTAGCCATACGGTAAATGACAAGATAGTAATAACAATACTTGCCCATACCATCGTTACATAACCAAATAATGGTTTTTTACAGAAAGTAGCAACAACCTCTGAATATACACCAAACATAGGAAGTACTAAAATGTAAACCTCTGGATGACCCCATATCCATATTAGGTTGACATACATCATTTGATCTCCGCCACCAGAAACTGTGAAGAAATGCGTACCAAAATACCTATCTAAAGTTAATAAACCTAATGTTACTGTTAACACAGGGAAAGCTGCTATAACAAGCACAACTGAACATAATGAAGCCCATGTAAAAATAGGCATCTTCATTAAAGTCATACCTTTACAACGCATTTTAATAATTGTCACAAAGAAGTTAATACCGGTCATTAAAGATCCAATACCAGATATTTGTAGCCCCCAAATGTAGTAATCTGTACCCACAGTAGGACTATAAGTTATATCTGAAAAAGGAGGGTATGCAAGCCAACCAGCATGAGCAAAATCACCAACAAGTAGTGAAATATTAATAAGCATTGCTCCAACAACAAAAAGCCAGAAGCTTAAAGAATTCATGTAAGGAAAAGCAACGTCTCTAGCACCAATTTGCAGAGGTATAACCCAGTTCATTAATGCAAATATAAGTGGCATCGCCACAAAGAAAATCATGATGACACCGTGAGCAGTAAAGATCTGATCAAAGTGTTCTGGTATCAAATAACCAGTACTATCACCTGCTGCTAAAGCTTGCTGCGTTCTCATCATAGCAGCATCAACAAAACCTCTAAACAACATGACCAGAGCCACTATTGTATACATTGTTCCTATTTTCTTATGATCGATTGTAGTAAACCACTCTCTCCATAAGTAACCCCATTTCTTAAAATAAGTTACTCCACCTAAGACTGCCACACCTGTGATCACAATAAATATGAACATCCCCAGTATTATCATCTGCTGACTTACTGGCTCATACAGATATGGAAAAACTAAATGTGGATTACTCAGTTTCCCTATCAATGCTTCTAGCATACTTGTCTCCTATTTAAATACTACTTATTATTAATGCGACATACTATGGTGCATATGCATATGGTCCATATCACCAGGCTTATAATTTGGCATCATATAAGACATAACGATATCATTAAATAAGTTTCCATCAACATGTGAATAGTAAGTTACTGGATCGTCAATAGATTGCTTAACTAAATTCTTCCAGAAATAATCCCATGTTAACGACTTATGCTTACCATCTTTAACTTCTTTGACCCATTTGTCAAAACTATCTTGATCTGTTACTTTTGTATAAAATTGCATTTCAGCAAAACCTTTACCAGTGTAGTTAGCAGAAAAACCACGGTATTTACCTTCCTCAGTTGCAAGAATATGCAATTGAGTAGTCATACCAGTCATAGCGTAAATCTGGCTACCTAGTTCTGGAATAAAGAAAGAGTTCATAGGTGCAGCTGATGTAATCTTAAAATTCACAGGACGATCCTTTGGAATTTCAATATAATTAATTGTAGCTATATCATACTGAGGATATATAAACATCCATTTCCAATCTAAAGCCACAACCTCTATCTTTACAGGTTCTTTATCTGACTCTAAAGGCTTATATTGGCTAAGTGAATGTGTAGTTTTCCACGTAACAATTGCTAATATTAATATAATTATAAAAGGAACCCCCCAGCAGATAACTTCAAGAAGGTTATTATGACACCAGTTTGGACGATATTCAGCATTTGTTCCTTCACGGTATCTCCAAGCGAACCAGAGAGTTAAAATAATAACAGGCACAACCACGATAAGCATCAGAAGCACTGCAAATATAAGTAGTTTTTTCTCTTGCAGCGTGATTACCCCCATAGGGTTCCATATACCACCTTTACAACCCGATAAGGACAACACTCCTAATATGCTAAACAGTATGATTAAACATTTTTTCCAGTTCATAGCAAATATATTCCTTCGTCAAATTAAAATTATTAAGTTATTTAACTCACATTATATCAAGAGTACTTATTATATAATACATGTTAGAAAAAAAATACCCTCATACAGGTATTTATCAAGAGCCTAGATAACCTCCGGTAGAAATACACCATATGTCGATTTATGGTCCTGGAAAGATTTCTTAAGAACGTTAAATTATGGTGCACCGAGTGGGATTTGAACCCACACGTCTTTAAAGACACCACCCCCTCAAGATGGCGTGTCTACCAATTCCACCACCGGTGCAATAGATATTTTCTTAGTTAGTTACTTCACCTTTAGAAGCATTACTTGATGATGTGGATTTTTGACCAATTTCCTTTTGATATTGATCGTAATCATACTGACTACCAATAGATTGTTCTGTAGCTACTGAAGCTGTAACTGAACTTTTACCCAAGTATCCTAAAGTCAAACAACACACAAAAAAAATAGCTGTGAAAAACACAGTCATTTTAAATAAAAATGATGCCGCCCCCTTACTACCAAACACAGTATTTGACGCACCGCCCCCAAATGAGACTCCCATATTTGCACCTTTACCTTGTTGTAATAACACTAGTACAACAACAGCTAAAGCAGCGATAATATCTATAGTTAAAATTATTCCGTACATATCTTATTTGCTTGACTTATTATTTCGTTAAACTCAGAAGCTTTTAGAGACGCCCCACCTATAAGACCACCATCCACATCTAGTAAACTTAGAATATCTTTGGCATTCTCAGCTTTTAAGCTACCACCATACACTATTTTAATTTTTTTAGCAAGGTCTTGGTTAACTTTTGCCAGCAAAGATCTTATAAACTTATGTGTTTGCTGTATTTGCTCTAATGATGCTACAACACCTGTACCAATAGCCCAGACAGGCTCATAAGCTATAACTAGCTTCTCTAATTGTTTGACAGAAAAATTCTCTAAAATTAAACCTAGCTGAGTTTCTAGAACATCTTCTAAAATTCCAGCTTCCCTATCTGATAATGTTTCACCCATACAAACTACTGGCACCACATCTGTATCTATAACTTTCTGCAACTTTTTAAAGACATCTTCATCAGACTCACCAAACAATGCTCTTCTCTCAGAATGCCCAATCAAAACATAACTACAACCTGTATCTTGTAGCATTTTTACAGATAACTCTCCAGTATAAGCTCCATCATCATAAAATGTAATATTTTGTAAACCCACACCTATGCTTTCTGGCAACTGTGAAATCACTTCTTTTACATAAACACTAGATGGAAAAACAGCAACACTAACTTTTGAAATATCATACTCAACTTCTGAAATACCATAGCAAAGCTCTTTGATACTCTGAGTATTGCCATTCATTTTCCAATTACCCATGATTAACTTTTGCATACTTATCCTATACTAATTTTTGCTTAACTTGTTTAACTAAATACTCTGCTTCTAAAGTAGCCAATTTTTTATCGTTGGCTTCTACCATTACACGTAAAACAGGCTCTGTTCCTGACGGTCTAAGTAAAACCCTACCTCCATCAGCTAACCTATTTTCAACATCTTCAACATCTACAGAAAGTTTGAGTAAATCTTCTTTAGTAATTTTTTTCTCTAATGGTACATTAATTAAAGTCTGCTGCATTAACTTATCTTTTAATTTAAAATGGGAAACCGGCTTATCAATTTGGGAAAAAATAGCTAAAAGCTGTATAGCTGTAAGAAGACCATCTCCAGTAGTACCAAAATTTAAATTAATGACATGCCCAGATGACTCACCACCTATTTTATAATCATACTTCACTAAATCTTCTAAAACATATCTATCACCAACTTTAGAACGAATAAATGGTATGTTAGTTTTTCTATAATAATTCTCATAACTCATATTAGTCATTTGCGTACCAACTATACCGCTGGTACCACCACAAATATCACTATACTGGGATATGATATTTAAAATTCCATCACCATCTATTTCACTGCCGTTTTCATCAACAATTATAATTCTATCGCCATCGCCATCTAAAGCCACGCCAAGGTCTGCTTTATGCTCTAAAACAGCTTTACTTATATTTTCTACGCATGTAGCTCCACAATTAACATTAATATTTACACCATCAGGGTTAGAAGCTATCGAAATATAATCAATACCAAACTTATCAAGTAAAACCTCAAAATTGTGAGATCCTGCACCATTAGCACAATCTATAACAACTTTGCCTTTATATTTAACCAAATCTCCAAAACGCTGGTAACTATCTTCTATATACTCAGCAATAGTGTTTTCTAACATTTTGTAGTTACCAAACTTATATTGAGACTGATATATAAATGAGCTATCTATTTTCTTTTCAACCTCTTCTTCTAAAGAGTCATCTAACTTAAAACCATTAGAAGAGAATAATTTAATACCATTATCTGTAAATTTATTATGGGATGCTGTTATGACAAAACCTGCTGAAGCTTTATGTTTAACAGTCATAAATGCCACCACTGGCGTTGGTACAATACCCAAATCCAAAACATTTATACCAGCTGCATTTAGCCCTGAGACCAAGGCAAACTTTAACAGATTACTAGAGCCACGTGTATCTTGACCGACCATGACAAATTTAGGGTACTCTTTATCATTAATCAAAGATCCTACAGCATTACCTAATTTTTGAACAAATTCTGCTGTGATAGTTGAGTTACCAACCTTTCCCCTAATGCCGTCTGTACCAAAATATTTTGCCATTTTTTAAAACCTTATTTAAAATTCTAATAGTGCTGAAACATTGTACCCATCCAAAACGTCTCTTCCACCCAAACCTTTAAGCTCCATCACAAATATAAGAGCTGCAACTTGTGCGTGTGTTTCTTCAATCAGCTTAACGGTAGCTTTTGCAGTACCTCCAGTAGCTAGTAAATCGTCTACAATTAATACTCTATCACTTTCTTTGAAAGCATCTTTGTGAATCTCTAGACTATCACTACCATATTCAAGGTCATAGCTAACACTGTAGGTTTCTCTAGGAAGCTTACCAGGCTTTCTAACTGGTACAAATCCTACTCCTAAAACTTCTGCTAAAGCTACTCCAAATATAAATCCTCTACTTTCCGTTCCTGCTATTATAGTTGGTTTTATATTTCTTCTTTGTAACTCTTTTGCCATCTCTTGGGCTGTCACTCTTAAACCCTGTGGCTCAGCTAAAAGCGGTGTAATATCTCTAAATGTGATACCAGCTTTAGGAAAATCTGGCACAGCCATAATCTTACTTTTTATAAATTCCAAACTCATCTGAGAATACCTTAAGAAAAACAATAGAAAGGCTAAACTTGAAGAAGGATTCTAGTTGGATCCTCAAGTAATTCTTTAATCATCTTTAAAAACTTAACTGATGTACTACCATCAATAATTCTATGATCATAAGATAGTGCCAAATACATTATAGGACGGATTTTTATCTCTCCATTAATTACAACTGGACGCTCTACTATATTATGCATTCCCAAAATCGCACTCTGTGGTGAGTTAATGATTGGTGTAGATAACATAGAGCCATAAGTACCACCGTTAGTAATAGTAAACGTACCACCTTTCATATCATCTAAACTTAATTTACCATCACGCCCCTTAATTGCCTTATCAAGCACATCAGCCTCTAATTCAGCTAAAGATTTTGTATCAGTATCTCTTAACACAGGCACAACAAGTCCTCTATCTGTGCCTACTGCAATACCTATATCAAAATAATTATGGTAAATAATTTCATCACCATCTATAGAAGCGTTCACGTCTGGGAATTTTTTAAGAGCTTCTGTAGCTGCCTTGATAAAAAAAGACATAAAGCCAAGTTTAGTGTCATGCTCTTTTAAAAACATATCTTTATATTTATTTCTAAGTTCCATTACAGCACTCATATCTACTTCATTAAAAGTAGTTAAAATAGCATTTGTATGTTGAACTTCAACAAGCCTATTTGCTATAGTCTGGCGTAGACGAGTCATCTTAACTCTCTTTTCAAACCTTGAACCTTGAGCAATCACTGGCTGAGAGCTATTTTGAGAACTATTTGATATAGTAGCTGCTTTTTTAACGTCTTCTGACGTAATACGTCCTTTTTTACCTGTACCCTGTATACCCGCAGCCGACTCTAAATTACTTGAGTTAAACGCTTTACGTGCTGATGGAACCAAATGTGGAGCAGTTGTATTATTTACAGACTCAGACTTAGTTTCCTTAGACGCTACAGCTATCGAAGAGGCGCCTTCTACAATCTTAGCTATAGTTTGTGCTGATAAAACAGTATCTCCAGCACCTTTTATTATTTTAACCAATGTACCACTTACAACTGCAGGAACCTCTAAAACAACTTTATCGGTTTCAATTTCTGCCAGAATATCACCTTCTGCTACCACATCGCCCTCTTTTTTATGCCATTCAGAAACTGTACCATCAGCTACTGATTCTGGGAAAACCGGTGCTTTAACATCAACTTCTGCACCAGAAGAAACTGGAACTTGGTTTTTGGCTCCTTGAGTAGAAGATTCTTCTTTGCTAGAAACAGCCTTTCCATCTATATCTATATTAGCAAGGGTTTCTTCTGATAATACAATATCACCAGCCTGCTTTTTGATATTTTTTAAAACACCAGAAGTTGTAGCAGGAACCTCTAAAACAACTTTATCAGTTTCAATCTCAGCCACTATCTCACCTTCTTTCACGAAATCACCTTCTTTTTTATGCCATTGCGCCAAGGTTCCATCTGCTACTGATTCTGGAAACATAGGTACTTTTAACTCTAACATTATTTACTCCTAGTAATAAATTTAAAATTTATATTTCTAAAGCTTTATTAACAATTTCTTCCTGCTGTTTCACATACATCGCATGGTAGCCTACAGCAGGAGTTGAAGATCTTTCTCTAGCTACACACAACAATTTTTGGTCATCTCCAAGAATTTTTTCAATAAAATGCCTTACATGGTACCAAGCCCCCTTGTTTTGTGGCTCTTCTTGTAACCAAATAATTTTCTTAGCATTTTTATATTTCTTAAATATTTCTTCCAACTTCTCATTAGGAACAGGGTAAAGCTCTTCTATTCTAACTACTGCTGTATCTGCATAAACGTCTTGCTTTTTAAGCATAAGATCATAATAAACCTTACCGTTACATAAAATCAGTTTTTTAACTTCACCTGCTTTTGCTTTTTTATCATCTATTACACTTTCAAAACATCCTGCTGAAAGCTCCTCTAAATTTGAAACAGCCATAGGGTTTCTTAGTAAGCTTTTTGGAGTCATAACAATAAGAGGCTTTCTAAGAGGTCTAATAACTTGTCTTCTTAACAAATGATAAATCTGCGCAGGAGTCGTTGGTGTACAAACCTGCATGTTACCGTTAGCACAAGAACTTAAAAATCTTTCTAACCTTGCTGAAGAATGCTCAGCACCCGCTCCTTCTTGACCATGAGGTAAAAACAAAGTTAAACCTGACAATATCCCCCATTTCTCTTCTGCTGCAACCAAGAATTGGTCTATAACTACTTGAGCAGTGTTAACAAAATCACCAAACTGAGCCTCCCAAATTACTAATGCATCTGGACTATAACAACTATAGCCATACTCAAAACCTAATACACCATATTCAGAAAGTGTAGAGTCAATAATATCAAATCTAGCTTTTTCATTTATATGCTTAAGCGGTATATACTCCTTTATCGATGAGCTTGTGTTCATGTTCTTAACTACAGCATGACGATGTGAGAATGTCCCTCTACCACTATCTTCCCCTGAGATCCTGACTGTATGACCATCCTTAAGTAACGTTGCATACGCCAAAGATTCCGCGAATCCCCAGTTAATAGGAGTATCACCTTTTGCCATTTTAAGCCTATCAGCGATGGTTTTTTTAACCTGCATCTGAATATCAATTTCTTTAGGAACTTCACACATTTTATATGCCAAGTCTTTAAGTATCTTTTGCTCTATTGGATTGTAGGCATATTCAGTTTTTTGTTTACCTAAATAAGGAAGCCAGTCACAAACTTTTAGCTTATCTTTAACATTATTCCTATCAAGGATATCTACAGTAGTTTTTCCTTCATCCAACTTACTGCGGTATTGTGTATTTAATCTTGACACAAACTCTGTATTAACAACTCCCTGGCTTTGAAGCCTATCACTATAAATTTTCAAAGTTGTAGGAAGTCTTTTAATCACCTCATACATTCTTGGCTGAGTACCAGATGGCTCATCTGTTTCATTATGACCATTTCTACGATAACAAAGAATATCTATCACGACATCTTTATTAAATTTCATACGATACTCTAGAGCAATATTTGTAGCTCTAAGTACAGCCTCTGGATCGTCACCATTGACATGAAATATTGGTGCATCTACCATTTTAGCTATATCAGTAGAATAATTACTACTTCTATTAACACCGAACTTACTACTTGTAGTGAATCCAACTTGATTATTAATGACTATATGTACCGTACCACCAGTTCCATAAGCCTCTGTAAGAGAAAAACCAAAAGTTTCCATAACTACACCTTGTCCACAGAAAGCTGAATCCCCATGTATAAGTATAGGTACAACCTTATTATGAACATCACCCTCAAGCTTATTTTGAATCGCTTTTGCTGCCCCTTCTACTACAGGATCAACAGCTTCAAGATGCGAAGGGTTAAATGCCAATGCTACTTTAGCTTCTTTACCATCAATACTACGGTAGTTTGAGTAACCCATATGATACTTAACATCTCCAGATAAACTCTTTCCGCTTTGCTTACCCTCAAACTCCTCAAACAATTCTTTTGGATTTTTGCCAAGTATATTGACCAAAACGTTAAGTCTACCTCTATGAGCCATACCAAGCTGTATAAACCGAGTTGAATGTCTAGATACAGATTTTTCGATAATATGCTGTAGAGCTGGAATCATTGATTCTCCGCCTTCCAATCCAAATCTCTTCTGGCCTACATATCTAACAGCCAAATATTTTTCCAAACCTTCTGCTGCAACTAACTGTTGCAATATCCATTTTTTTTCTTCTACAGAAACTGGCGTGTTTGACTCTATCTGCTGCTGCAACCATTTTTTTTCTTCTTTGCTGTCAATATACATATATTCGTAACCGATACTAGCTTCATATATTGACTTAAGGTTACTAATTAGGTTTTCTATTGATTGCTCTTTATTTTGTGTTAAAACACCTAAATTAATAGACTGTTGGAGTTCTTGAGCATCCAATCCATGAGTTTTTGGATCTAAATCAGGATCCCTATCTTTTTTTAAAAGCCCAAGAGGATCAATATTGGCAGACTTATAAGCATAAAACCTATAAGCATTAACTAAAGACTTTATTTTATATGTTATTTCATTTCCACCAACAGCTGCCATACTGCTAGCATTAACTTTATTTTTAGCTAAATACTTAAACTCTTCTAGAACATCTCTATGAACTTCATCTGTTGCACTAGCTACTGAATCAAAAAAAGATAACCATTCTGGGTCTATCCCATCATGATTGCCTGCAATATAGTCATCATAAATTGACTCTAAATACTCCAAGTTACCGCCAAAGAACTGCGTTGTTTCCAGCCATTGGTTAAAATTTGGTTGGTTTTTTCTCATATACCCACCTGATCTTAGGTTTACTATTTATACACTCTTTTTCAATAAAGCTGACCTAATCTTACCTATTGCTTCTGTTGGATTTAATCCTTTTGGACACACAGAAACACAATTCATAATAGTTCTACACCTAAATAAACTAAAAGGATCCTTCAAAGCTTCTAACCTTTCTTCAGTAGCTGAATCCCTGGAGTCAGCTATAAACCTATAAGCTTGTAAAAGCCCTGACGGACCAATAAATTTGTCAGGATTCCACCAAAATGATGGACAAGAAGTAGTACAACACGCACACAAGATACATTCATACAGCCCATCAAGCTTAGCTCTATCCTCTGGCGATTGTAGCCTTTCTTTGGCAGGAGCCTCTTCGTCGTTTATCAAGTAAGGCTTTACTTTTTCATAGTTTTTGTAGAATTGTTTCATATCTACAATCAAATCCCTAACAACAGGTAATCCAGGTAAAGGGTTCACCTTAATAGGCTGCTTTAACTCTCCAACAGAGGTAATACATGCCAAACGATTCTTACCGTTGATATTCATACCATCAGAACCGCAAACTCCTTCTCTACATGACCTTCTCATAGCAAGGGTTGGATCTTGTTCTTTGATAAGCTCTAAAGCTGTCAAAACTTTTACGCCTTCATTTTCAACCGTTACAGTATACTCATCGTAGTAAGGTTTCTTATCTGTTTCCGGATTATATCTGTAAATTTTAAATCTTACGTCCATTATATTAAATCCTTGTATTAATATTTACGTTCTGCTGGTTGAAAGGCTTTTACTTTTGTTGGAGACATATTAACTTCACGAGAAGATGTTCTATCTCCATCCAAGAAATATAGTGTATGTTTCATCCAATTCTCATCATCTCTTTCTGGATAATCAACTCTTGAGTGCGCGCCTCGAGATTCTTTTCTCTCTATAGCCAGCTTAGCCGTTGCAATGGCTGTCAACATTAAGTTATCTAGCTCTAATGCTTCAATCCTAGTCATATTAAATATTCTACTATTATCTTCTAAAACAGCATCATCCAGTCTTTGTCTTAACTTAAGAAGCTTATCAAAGCCTTCTTTCATTGTAGTTTCTTGTCTAAATACCGAAAAATATTGTTGCATAGTTTGTTGCAACTCTTTTCTCAATACGGAAATTTTTTCTTTGCAACCTCTTTGCTCAGAAGTATCCCATTTTCTAATCCTATCAGTAGCTTTTTCTATATTTTCGACTGAAGTTTTTTTGATGGCCATGCCAGATTTTAAGCTTTCTTCGGCATGCATTCCTGCAGCCCTACCAAATACAACCAAATCTAATAATGAATTACTCCCCAACCTATTAGCCCCATGAACAGATACTGAAGCACATTCACCAACAGCATATAATCCACCAATAACCTTATCTTCACCGTTTTCTTGAGTAATAACTTGTCCATATTTATTAGTTGGTATGCCACCCATCTGATAGTGACAAGTTGGCACAACAGGGATAGGCTTTTCAACAGGATCCACACCTGCGAAAGTTTTTGCTAACTCTCTAACTGTAGGAAGCCTTTCATCAATAACATCCTCCCCAAGATGAGTAAGGTCTAACCATACACAACTAGAACCACTAAAAGTATCCCCACGACCTTCCATAATTTCCTGCTGAGATGCTCGTGATACAACATCTCGACAAGCCAAGTCTTTAGCGTTAGGAGCATATCTTTCCATAAATCTTTCCCCATCTTTATTACGTAAGATACCACCCTCTCCACGACAACCTTCCGTAACCAAAACACCAGCTCCAGCAATACCAGTAGGATGAAATTGCCAAAACTCCATATCTTGAAGAGGCAAGCCAGCTCTTAAAGCCAAGCCCATCCCATCACCTGTATTTATATATGCATTAGTGCTAGATTCATAAATACGACCTGCTCCGCCTGTTGCAAGGATTGTTATCTTTGATTGAAGAAACACTGTCTCACCAGTTTCTATACAAAGAGCTATAACACCGGAGATACTACCATCATCAGCTTTGACAAGATCTACCGCAAACCATTCGGTATAAAAATTAGTATTATGCTTTAAGTTCCCCTGATATAAGGTATGCAAAAGCGCATGCCCTGTTCTATCTGAAGCTGCACATGTTCTTTTAGCTTGGTTTGCTGGATCAAAATTTCTAGACATGCCCCCAAACGCACGCTGATAAATCTTACCATTTTCTAAACGCGAAAATGGCATACCCATATGTTCTAACTCAATAATTGATTGAGGTGCATGCTCACACATATACTCAATGGCATCTTGATCACCAATATAATCAGAACCCTTAACAGTATCATACATATGCCACTTCCAATCATCAGATGGAAGGTCATCTTCAAACTGAATATTACCTAAAGCTGCAGCAATACCGCCTTGAGCTGCCACAGTATGAGATCTTGTTGGAAAGACTTTCGAAACAACCGCAGTCTTAAATCCTGATTGCGATAACTGAAACGCAGCTCTAAGTCCAGCGCCACCAGCACCAACAACGATCGCGTCAAATTCTTGTGTAGCTATACTCATAAAAACAACCTCTTAATAGAAAAATAAAATCGCAAATAACCAAAAAAAACAAAATACATAAACCAAAATAAAACTTAGCATAACGACCGCTGAAGTCCATGCACATTTAATATAGTCGCCACAGATAATCCAAAGACCAACCCAAGCATGTAAGAAAATTGATAAATATGCCATCAAAGTTAGAATTCTAAGAAATATGCCATCTGTAAACAAGCCGTGCCAACTGTCATAATTAAGTGCTCCAGCATGAGATAAACATAAAGCTTTTATAAGTATGTAGGCAAAGTAAACAGCAATAATAACAGCTGTAACTCGCTGCACAAAAAAGTCTTTAACACCTGAAGATGTAAGCGAAATTACAGCCATAAAAAGTACCCCCAAAAAACCGCTGATAAAATACCCAAAACAATCGTTATAAATGAAGTTAACTTAGCAATCTTCATACTCTCACCGAAGCCCATATCCATAATCATATGCCTAATACCAGCATATACATGATAAGTCAAAGCTGACAAGAAAACCCAAAAAAATAAGCTAACCCACCCCTTTGTCAAAATTGACACAGTCTGCTCATAACCATTTGGCCCAGCTAAAGAATAGTTCATTCCAACCACTGCTAATGGAATAGCTACTATAAGGATCACACCTGTTATACGGTGCAATATTGAGCTTATAGCCGTAATAGGAAAGTTATAGGATTTTATTGACATCAGATCAATATTTGTTATTTTTTTCATGCTCGATATTCCTCCGAAGCAACTTCACACCAAAACCAAAGTGAATTCACGTTCTTAACCTCTTTATGATATATTTTTGTAAGATGAAATTCAAACATTTATAAAATAAAAGCCCAGAACTAATTTACTCACATCAAAAGCGTTTGAACTAGGTAGCTTTAATCCATTGATTTAACAAGAAGCCGCTTTTACAAACAACAATTTTTATTTGCAAAAAAATACTGTTTAGCTTATTATTTCGACTATGATCATATGTTTATTAGCATGTGTTTCTTTTTGCTGTAAAACTTTACTACTTTTTAAAATAATCAACTCTTATCCGGAGGTTTTATAATAATGTCAAAGTACGCTACACTTAAATATGCTGAGAAAAATATTGAGATAGACTTGCCCGTATATTCTCCTAGTTTGGGTAATGATTGCATAGATGTTTCATCTCTAGTAAAACACAGTCTTTTCACTTATGATCCTGGGTTTATGTCAACTGCATCGTGTGAATCCAAAATCACTTATATAGATGGGGAAAAAGGTGTTCTCCTTCATAGAGGCTACCCTATACAAGAATGGACACAAAAATCAAATTATAGAACCCTATGTTATGCTCTAATCTACGGTCAATTACCAACTAACGAGCAAAGAGAAGCTTTCAGAAGAGAAATTATAGCAAAAATGCCTGTATGTGAACATATAAAAGCAGCAGTGTCTGCTATGCCAAAACATGCTCACCCTATGTCTAGCCTAATTGCTGGGGTTAACGTGATTGCTGCTGAGCATGTTCATAATGGACAAAAAGAGTCTCAAGAAGAAATTGCCAAAAATATAATTGCCAAGATTGCTACTATAGCAGCTATGGCCTATAGACATAACCAAGGCAAAAAATTCCTAGAGCCAAAACCAGACTACGGTTATGCTGAAAACTTCCTATATATGATGTTTGCTGAAGATGAAAACTATAAGCCAGATGAACTTCATGTGGAAGCTATGGACACAATCTTTATACTTCATGCTGACCATGAACAAAATGCTTCAACCTCGACTGTTAGACTATCCGGGTCTACAGGCAACTCTCCGTATGCTGCAATTATAGCAGGTATAACAGCTTTATGGGGCCCAGCACACGGAGGGGCAAATGAGGCTGTTCTAAAAATGTTATCAGAAATTGGTAGCATGGAGAATATCAACAAGTTTATTGATAAAGCCAAAGATAAAGATGATCCTTTCAGATTGATGGGTTTTGGCCATAGAGTATATAAGAATACTGACCCTAGAGCTACTGCCATGAAACAAAACTGTGAGCAAATTTTAGCTAAGCTTGGCAATGGGGATAACCCACTTTTAGCTGTAGCTAAAAAGTTAGAAGAAATTGCACTACAAGATGAGTTTTTCATAGAAAGGAAACTTTTTCCAAATGTAGACTTTTATTCAGGTATCATCTTAAAGGCTATGGGAATTCCAGAAGAAATGTTCACAGCAACCTTTGCTCTTGCTAGAACCTCTGGCTGGATTTCTCAATGGATAGAAATGGTAAACGACTCAGCTCAAAAAATTGGTCGCCCAAGACAATTATACACAGGGGCGCCTAGTAGGAACTTCTAGTCACTTTTCATTATTTACCTTTACATCCAATAATTTTTAAATTAGCCTATTATCAAATACAGGCTAAAAATTTTGTATCTGATCCTTAATGAATAAATCCCCGACCATTTTAGAGAAATTAATTGCACCATTTAAGCAAAGTAAAATGTTTAGTATGCTAATTTTAGGCTACGCTTCTGGTCTACCTTTAATGCTTACTGCATCATCTTTATTTCTTTGGTATAAAGATAATAATATTCAAATTAAAGATATTGGGTTTTTAACGCTAATTGCAATACCGTATACTTTTAAATACTTATGGGCTCCGATTCTAGATAAAGTCAGTATTAAAGGCTTTAGTAGAAGAAAGGGGTGGATATTCATCACCCAAGTAATTTTAATCTTACTAATTGCTCTAATGAGTAGATTTTCACCTGCTAACTACCCCTTAGTAATAGCCTTTATCGGATTTTTAATATGCCTTACATCAGCAACACAAGATATAGCTATCAACGCATACCAAACTGAAGTTCTTAGCGAATCTGAACGAGCTCTAGGAAATGCTGTTGCCGTAATGGGTTATCGTATAGGCATGTTAATTACCGGATCAATACTCTTAATTTTAGTAGATAGCTTTAACCGAGGTTACAACCTTGATCAGCTATGTCTTACTCCACTTCAAGTTACTACTCTTATGAACTCTTCCCACCTTTTAGGTTCTTTAATTTTAGTTTCTAGTAACGATAACATCCTACATATTATAAATTCTGGTTGGGGTAATGCTTTACTAATCATTTTAGCTTTTTTTATGCTCTGTCCGATATTTACTTTATTTTTAAAAGAAGATACTAAGATTATTGCACCAAGGACCTTTAAAGAAGCTTTTATTAATCCATTTATAGAATTTGTAACACGTAAAGGTTTCAAACCTGCTCTCACTATATTAGCGATTCTAATAGCTTATAAACTAGCAGATGCTATAGCTTTTTCTCTAAACTCTGTTTTCTTTGTTGATTTAGGATTTGAAAAAACTACTATAGCTGTATCCTATAAAGCCATGTCTCTAGTTTTTACTATCTTGGGATTAATTTTTGGTGGTCTAGTAGCAAAAAAAATAGGTGTATATAAGAGCTTTCTTTATTTTAGCATCATCATGGCATGTGCAAATTTAATGTACGTCATTTTAGCAATAGTAGGGAAAAGTTATAGTCTAATGGTTGCCTCTGTTGCAGTTGAATACTTTTGTGGTGCAATGGGGACAGCTATTTTAGTAGCAATGATAATGAGCTTAGTAAATGTTAAATTCTCAGCAACTCAATTCGCTATACTTAGCTCTATTGATTCACTTGGTAGAGTACTAGTCGGACCGCTAGCTGGTTATATCCAATATTACTATAGCTGGAGCGGTCTATTTATCTTTAGCTTTATCATAGGAATAATTGTGTCGCTGGTTATCTATATATCCAAAAACCAGATAAAAGCTATGGCAAATCTTAAATAAGTATAATTTAGCTTTACTACTAAACAATCCCAGGCCCAAGAAATATCCAAAGACATATTAGCAAAACTAGGATAGTATTTTGTAGCATCTAGAATTGTAATAATATAAGAGGAATTAAAAAGTTTATAGCTTTTTGTATAAAGTTATTTAGCAAACTGTTCTGAAACAAATTCCCAGTTTACTAAACTCCAGAGAGCCTCTATATATTTAGGTCTAGCATTACGATAATCTATGTAGTACGCATGCTCCCAAACATCAAAAGTTAATAAAGGCTTTTTGTTATCTGTTAATGGGCACCCTGCGTTACTTGTTATTACTATCTCTAGCTTTCCTGTAGAGTCTTTAACTAGCCAAGCCCAACCTGAACCAAATGTAGCTACAGCTGCTGCTGAAAAAGTTTCTTTAAATTTATCTATTGAACCAAATGTTTCCATTATAGCAGCTTTAAGTTGACTTGAAGGCTCTGTTTTTTCAGGTGAAAGACAGTTCCAATAAAACGTATGGTTATAAACTTGCGCAGCGTTATTAAATAACCCACCATTAGCAGTTTTAATAATTTCTTCTAAGTTTTTTCCGTCATGCTCAGTTGCTTCTACTAACTTGTTTAAGTTAGTAACATAAGTTTGATGGTGCTTACCATAATGGTATTCTATAGTTTCTTTGGAGATAACTGGCTCTAACGCGTCCTTAGCATAAGGTAACGCTGGTAATTCAAATTTCATAATAAAACTCCCTTTAAATTTGTTTTTATCCTAATAGCCTTTAGATGACTATACCCATTTAGTATAATATGCTATCATTTTTTAAATAAAATTTCTAAGTATACTAACCACTTAACCTATAAAGAGGATATAAAATGAATACTCCTGATGAACAAAAAGTAATAGATAGAATAGAAAAACAAATAAAAGAAAACCAAATTATTCTTTATATGAAAGGCTCTCCAAATATGCCTCAATGTGGGTTTTCAGCTCATGCAGCTAGCGCAATTAGAGCTTGTGGCAAACCATTTGCTTTTGTGAATATATTAGAAAACCCAGATATTAGAGCTATTCTTCCTAAATATGCAGACTGGCCAACATTCCCCCAACTCTGGGTTAAAGGGGAGCTTATTGGAGGATATGATATCATAATGGAGATGAAAGAATCAGGGGAGCTCCAAGAGCTTATTGATTCTATTGAGTAGTCTTAATTTATTTTTACCCAAGCATCTGTACCATAGTCACCTGAAGGATCAAATGCTTCTATAGAGCATAGTCTTGACTCTGGTCCTACTTTACATCTATACAGATCATTACCTATTGATACTGTTGTACCACCTGCATACGAAATTATGCCATCTGGATAAACATATTCGGCAGCTTTTGGTTTTTTAACCTTAGAACCTATAGTCGAGTGCTCCATATTAGTCGCTTTTGTTATATCACTCCATGCTAGATAACTTTTATCACCGTAAGGTGCATAAGTAAGATCGTTACATAAATCTTGATTGCCGGGTATACATTCATATTTTTTATCCCCGTTTACCACAACTTCAGCATCTCTGTAAGAGCCTATGCCACTAGGATACTTATAAGCTCCATTGACCATTATTATTTCAGGTTCATTAGTAAGTGTGCTATCGTCTACAACGCTATCTTTTTGAACTTTTTCCCATGCAAGTCTTCCATATAAGCCATTTGGCATATACATTTTATCGTTACACAGCCTTGCCACTAAAGTAGAAATACATTTATATTCTGAAGCTTGATAACTAACAATGGTACCAGCCTCATATGTGCCTATACCATCTGGATAATTGATTATTGTACTAGTAATCAAGGATACATCTGAGTTGTTTTTTTTACTAGAATTTTTATTAATGCTGGATTTATCAACCACTTTAGAAATAACTGGAGGAAGTTTTATAGAAGCTATTGCATCAGTAGTACTCCATGGCTGATGTGAATATCCAGCTGACAGCTCTCCTGGGCTAATTTTCATAGCATCAAAATCTATACTCCATAACGCAAAACCTCCAAAAGATGCTTGATGTTTTTCCATCAACTCCACAGTAGCTTTGATATCATTAGCAGAAAGTGCGTATGTCAACCCTCTTGCAGTAACTCCTTCTATGGCTGGGATAGTAAATATTAACTTACCAGCAGGAATTTTAGGAACACGATCTACCTCGTATTTAGGCTTATTTGCATCGTACCCTTCTTGTGTCGTTAAGGCCCAAGCTAAAGAAGCCATAAAACTAGGGTAACCATCATTTGAAGTAATCTTCATATAGTTTCCTTTAGGATCTTTATAGAAACTTAAAATACCTGCCATGCCTGAATGACCATATGTATTTAACCATATGTAATCAATATTATTAACTCCTATTTCATTCATTAAGTCAGCATAACTTTGGTTGCGGTAAATGTTATCTTCACCATTTTTATCTAAAGGCGCCACAATATATGTCCAAACAGGTGAAAACGTTAACCAAAAATCTGGTTTTGTAGTTTTCATATGTTTTACAAACTCTATAATTTTTTTAGCAGCTTGCTGCGTCATCTGCTTGTTTTGTGGAAGGTCAGAAGGAGATAAGTCAAAATTCACGCCGTCAAAACCATAATCACCAACAACGTTTTCAAGTCCATCAAAATCAAATTCCTGCCACTCAATATAAGAAAATTTCCCGCCAATTGAAACTATAATATGTTTGCCTTTTTGTTTCATGTAGTCGACAAACTTCTTAAGCTCTTGTGGAGAATAAATTATCTCTTTCGTATTGCTGCTATTTTCTTGGCTAAAAGTAAGTTTAAAGCCTGTACTGCTGGTGTAATTTAAATATGTGACTATAAGAACATTATACTTACAAATCTCTGGGTTTTTATCACAGTATTCTTTATCTTCTGTCATTTTAATACTGACAGGGCTACTATTTAACTGTCTTCCAGAAATGTTATATGTGCTGTTTTTTCCCCATAAAGGTAAAAATCCTGCAACTACCGGCCCTTTAATCATTTTGACTCTTGGATCACAAATATTTTTATAAATACAATCGCGTAATCCTAGAGCAAAAGATCCTGCTTTATGGTCATCATCATCGTATGAATCAGCAACATAATCAGCATTCAAAGTCCAACCGACCACACCAGAGAATCTTGGCTTAAGTTTTATTTTTTCTAGCTGAGGTAACATTAAAGCTACAGCCTGAGTTGTAGTAAGAGAGTTCGTAGCATCAGCCATAGGATGGTATATTGTATTAACTCCTCCAGCTACAGCATCTGTTGGCTCACTTATCACCACCTTTGTTTTAAGTGGTACAGAGGCGTTTTCGATAATCTTATCATAACTTTCTGAAATGAAATTAGAATCATATTGCGGAAATTCATCATACTCTTGTATAAATAAATAATCTACATTCCCAGATTTAATTACACTAGCATAATCACTACTGTGGCCTGTAGTAACAAGTTTATAATCATTTACTTTTGGATTTACTACAATGACTAAGTTAGGATTTATATGCTTAATTCTTGTCACTAACTTATCTAAAAACACAGAAGAAGTGAACTTTCTGATCCGAAAAGCAATACCTTCTATATTATATTTATTTAAGAATTTGACCATATTGTCAGCAAGTGTATTTACCTGGCCTTGTGTTAGATTCTCTCCTATTATGTTAGGATCAGGCTCATTTTTTTTGATTCCTGGGTAAAAAGTATTTGGAACGCCACCTACATCTAATAAAATATTTAGGCCAGCATTTTTAGCCTCCTCTATTTTCTTTACAAACGTTTGGTTACTAACACCACCTAAGCTACTTGAGAAAAAGTTTATATCTGTACCATATACCTCTGCGTTTGTAATAATTAAAACATTATAGCCATCGTCAGCTACTTTTTTCATATCAATATTAGCTGAACTTGAATATCTCATATCTAAAAAACCTCCTATAATCCTATCAGGAAGCAATTTTTTATGAGATGGTTCTAAATTTAATTTAGCTACTTTTTCTTCTTGCTTATCAGCTATTTCAGATGGCTCAACAACTTTAGGCCCTGTATTTTTAAATAAAAAGCCAAAACTTGCTATTACTACTAGCAATAATAAAAATAAGTATATTTTTTTTCTAGGTAAGCTTTTTTTCACCCACTAATCCTAATAAACTATTAGATTTATTTAATATATTATATGGATTTTTATGAAACTTTATAGCTATTTTATTTTGAAATATTTTCCATAAAAAATGACTTTGGCTACTTAGGTTGCTTTTCATACTTCTTAACAATAACCAATGTCGTAAATTGTGTCCCAAAAAAACCAAAGTAACTGTATCAGCTTTGTTATAGTTTTGAATAGTTCTCTTATCTAAACCGTACCAACCGATTTACAGCTGTACTTGAACTTGTCTAGCTATATACAAACTTTATAAGTAAAGTTACTAGATCAAATTACTTATTGTTTAACAGCTACTACGGTTGGAAACATTCTTTGACTATCGTAAATAATTTCTTTGATACCAAAACCACAATTTGAAAGTATCTGACTAAACTCCTCTTCCGTATGGGTTTTTGTCCACTTTACATTTAAAATTTCTGCAAAGATTTCTTTGCCAAACTTAGCATGTTCAGGACTTTTAATATCAACTCCTTCTAATGAAGCTATAAAACTAGAAATAAGTGTCCCACCTTGTTTCAAAGAATTGCTTAAAATTTGGTAAAAACATCGCACCTCTTCATTAGTTTTAAGATAGATATTAAGACCATTACTAACTACAGCATCATAATGATTTTCAATCTTCATCCTAAAAACATTCTCAACAATATACTTAACATTTTTAAGTTTAGATAATCCACTTTTTTCTGCGCAGTATGGATCAGGGTCGTAAGCATCAATCTGAAAGTTTTTAGATAAGAGTAGCTCTTGTGAAAATTCTGGTAAAAGACCCGCAGGTACAGATAAAATTTTTATATTATCTGGTAATTGCAGTATTTTTTGTTTAAATACTTGATATCTTTCTTGAGTGGCGTTAAATATTGGAGGTGTAGTTATAAGTTTAGCCTCAAAATCATTACTATAACTACCTTTATTCTGGGTAATTACCTTTGTCCAATATGCATCTAGCCCTCTATTTTCAATCAAAAATCTACCTAATGGGCAACTCTCCAACTGAACTAAAAGAGCCTTTAAATGACTATCGTTAGCTATTCTAGACTTTATTTCAGCGATAGCATCATCATAATTAGAAAATATTCCATGACTTACAATCTCTTTTGACATAACTTACAATCTCACTCAGGTTTCATATGTGGAAAAAGTATCACATCTCTTATTGACTGTGAATTGGTTAGATACATTACTAGCCTATCAATCCCAATACCTTGACCTGCTGTTGGTGGCATACCGTACTCTAGTGCTCTAATATAATCCTTATCATATGGCATTGCTTCATCATCACCTGAAGCAGCTGCTTGGACTTGTTTTTTAAATCTTTCTGCCTGATCTTCGGCATCATTTAGTTCAGAAAACCCATTTGCAATCTCACGGGCTCCTATAAAAAACTCAAACCTATCTGTAAACTCCGGGTTACTATCACTACGACGAGCTAAAGGAGAAACTACAGCTGGATAGTCTGTTATAAATGTAGGTTGAATAAGCTTATCTTCAACAGTCTCTTCAAAAATTTCATTTATTAGATGACCAAGCTCATAGAAAGGCTCTACCTTTATCTTTAACTTCTCTGCAACTTTTTTAGCTGATTCAAAATCAGCTAAATCTTGGGTATCAACATCTTGATTGTACTTAACTATAGAATCAACCATAGACATACGTTGATATGGTGCAGAAAAGTTAATCTTATGCTCACCATATTCCACCTCTACACCGCCAGTTATTTCTTTAACTAACTTTGAAAGCATATCTTCTGTTAGATCCATTAAATCATTATAGTCAGCATATGCCATATAAAACTCAAGCATTGTAAATTCTGGGTTATGACGAGAAGATACTCCTTCATTTCTAAAATTACGATTTATCTCGTATACGCGCTCAAAACCACCAACTACTAGTCTTTTTAAGTATAACTCTGGAGCAATACGTAAATATAAAGGCATATCCAAAGCATTATGATGGGTTCTAAAAGGTTTTGCCGCAGCACCACCTTGCAGCACATGCATCATAGGCGTTTCTACTTCCATAAAATTTAAATTATCAAAATACTTACGAATAAAACTAACTACCTTCGAACGCACTTTGAAAACTTCTCTAGCTTTTTCATTTGTTATAAGATCAACGTACCTTTGACGGTATCTCATTTCTTGATCTGACAAGCCATGAAACTTATCTGGTAACGGTCTGATAGCTTTAGTTAAAACTTCAAAATGATCAGCATGAATAGAAAGCTCACCTGTATTAGTTTTAAATACAACACCAGAAACAGCAACTATATCACCTAAATCACATAAATTTTTAAACGTGTTGTATTGACCTTCTGGCAAATCACTTTTTTTAAGATAAACCTGTATTCTGCCTGACATATCCTGAAGAGTAAAAAAAGAAGCTTTCCCCATAACCCTTCTTAATACCACACGTCCTGCAATTTTATAGTTTTCTTTATGTTCTATTTCTTCTAATTCTTGCTTTGATTTATCTGCATACTTAGCTTGAAGACATGCAGCAACCACATTTCTTTTAAAAACATTTGGATGACTAACACCTACGTTTTGTTCAGCTAATATCTTTAATTTTTCTTTTCTTAAAGCAATTTGTGAGTTTTCATCTAAAACTTGCTCTTCTACTTTATTATTTTTATCCGTCATTTAAAATTATCCTATAAACCACTTTTTAAGCTTGCTTCTATAAATTTATCTAAATCACCATCTAATACTGCTTGAGTATTTGTGTTTTCCACACCTGTTCTTAGATCTTTAATACGAGATTGATCTAAAACATAAGAGCGAATTTGACTTCCCCAACCAATATCAGATTTTGAATCTTCTAAAGCATTTTTTTCAGCGTTTCGTTTTTGTAGCTCCATCTCATACAGCTTAGATTTTAACTGTTTCATAGCATTTTCTCTATTTTTATGCTGAGATCTATCGCTTTGACTCTGAACCACAATATTTGTTGGTAAGTGAGTTATCCTAACAGCTGAATCAGTTTTGTTAACATGCTGGCCACCAGCTCCTGATGCTCTATATGTATCCACCCTCAAATCAGCTGGATTAATCTCAACATCGATATTATCATCAACTTCAGGTGATATAAACACTGAAGCAAACGATGTATGTCTTTTATTATTAGAATCAAAGGGTGATTTTCTAACTAGCCTATGAATCCCTGTTTCTGTCCTTAACCATCCATATGCATATTCACCTTCAATTTTTAAAGTACATCCTTTTATACCTGCAACATCACCATCTGAGACATTATCTATCGTAACTTTAAAACCATGACTATCTGACCAACGCATATACATTCGCATTAACATTTCAGCCCAGTCTTGTGCTTCTGTTCCTCCAGAACCAGACTGAATATCTAGATAAGCATTATTAGGATCCATCTTTTTAGAAAACATTCTTCTAAATTCTAGCTTCTCAATTTCTTGAGTAATCTCATGAGTATCTTTCGCAATCTCTTGGATTAAAGATTCATCCTCTTGTGCTAACTCAAGAAGTTCTGTTAAAGTTCCTAAAGTGTCTGTAATATGTTCACAAGTTAACACAATGTTTTCTAGTTCAACCTTTTGTTTGCCTAGGTTTTGTGCGTGTTCAGGATTATCCCATATAGAGCCATCTTCTAGCTCCATTAAAATTTCTGTTAATTTTTCTTTTTTGACATCATAGTCAAAGATAGCCTCGTAATGATTCTATACGACTAGATAAACCCTTTAATAAAGTTCTATAGTTTACTGATTCCATATTTTTATCCGTTTATATAAGTAATTTTGTGTATAGATTTTATAGTTTTAGAAAGGCTAACTCAAATAAATAAAAAATTTTTTTAATATAGATCTAGATCATTAATCAAGCAATAAAAGCGCTCACCTGTAGAAATTACCCTTTTATTGCTTTTATCTAGTAAAATAAAGTATCCAGACAAAAAACTATTTTATATGAATTATGAATGTAATTGATGCATTAAAAAAGCGTAAATCTGTTAGGAAATTTCTAGAGAAACCTATACCTCCAGAACTCCTTGTTAAATTATTTGAAGCTGCAAAATGGACGCCTTCTAGCAAAAACACCCAACCATGGAAGATAGCTGTCATCAGCGGAGAAAAAAAAGAAAATTTAATGAACAAAATACTTAAAGCTCATAAAGAAGGACAAAAACCATGCATGGAATACGGGTATGAAGGTGAAGAATTAGATGGCGAACTAAAGCAAAGAGCTATAAAGTGTGGACACGATCTATATAGTGCTTTAGGAATAACCAGAGAGGATAAAGATAAACGATTACAACAATGGGCAAAAAACTATCTTTCTTTTGAATCACCGACTACGGTATTTATATTTAAGTACCATAATACAGGAATTAGTGGCTACATGGACTGTGGGATGCTAATCCAATCTATAATGCTAGCAGCAATTGATCTAGGGTTAGCAACATGCCCCCAAGCGTCATTAGCACACTATCCAGATGTAGTAAAACAAGAGTTAGGCTACAAAGATTATATATTGTTATGTGGTATCGCTATAGGATACGAAGATACTCAAGATAGAGTAAATAAATATAGGACAGGAAGAGAAAAATTAAATAATTTTGTTAATTTTATATAAATATCTTTATTATTTAAATTTTTTTAAGTATAGTTATATATTAATATAATGCATAAAGGGGTTTTATTATATGAATATTGATTTCAGCAAAGACATTATTGAGGCAACTCGTTATTTCATCAAGGTAGTAGAACTAGGATCATACAGCTCTGTAAAGAAATTCTATAACGTTGAACTTAACACTATAAAAAGCAAGATAGACATATTAGAAAATTATCTTGGAGTTAAACTCATACAAAATATACACAATCGCATCACCCCAACAAAAAATGGTGTCAAATATTTTCATTCTTGTAGCAAAATTTATAAGGATTTAGAAAGCACTATAGATAGCGTTAAAAATAATGGGTTTAAAGAAAGACGAGCTATAAGAATATTAGGGTCTCCACTTTCTATAAAAGTAACTATAGATAGAGTAATACCTAAACTAAATCAAGACTCCACTAGCAACTTAAGGTTTACCTTAGACAATTATGCCTTAAACCATCTAGACGGTAAAGAATATCAGTTTGAGACATATGATGTAATCTTAATAAATACAAAACATCTGGAACATATTGATTTAAATGATTGGATAATTTGTAAATCTGTCAATACCGCAAAACTACCTGCTCTAATATATGGGGATAAAAATTTTATAAAAGACTTACATAACGAGCCTCAGAAAGTTCTAGAGACAGATTTGGTATTTAATCGATATGACTGGGACCACAATATTTTCAACTTCATACATAAAGAAGATGCTGAAGATAACCATCAAAACAAAACCTATAGGTTCAATCCTAATAAAATAAAATATCTAGTTAGTAATGAAGTACAGAAATCTAATATTATAAAAAAAGAGAATGTAATTGGTTTTATGCCTAAATTCTACTACGACTCACTGATGAAAGATTCCGAATATATTGATTTCATAAGAGGCTTTGAGGTAGATTTTCACATAGAATCTTTTTTAGTTTTAGTATACAAGTATTCAAAGCATAAAGATAAGTTAGTTGAGGCATTTAGAACTGAGTTGTTAGAATTATTAGGAAATGATTTAGACGATCCTAACGATAGTAACAGTTAAGACCTGAAAACAAAAAACCAAGCCGTAGGTAAAAGTGATAAAACTCAAATGTCTGTATATATTTTAGATAATTTTGTCTTATTCCACTCTTCCATTTTCCCAAAGTCAGGTTCAAAAGTGAATTGTCCATCTGGTGTAATTCCAGCATACATTTTCAGGTAAAAATGTAAGCTTCCTTTTTGCTTTTTATTAGGCAGTAGCCCTAAACCACCTTTGTAAGCGGAAGAAAAAATTTTTATAAAATAATTGCCATATGAACAGAGTTTTTCAATGGTTAGGGCAGGTATATTAGGATTTTCTGCTTGAGATAAAACAAAATACAAATGGTTCTCTATAAAAACGGAAAACATCTCAAGATAGCTTTTTAGTAGGAAACCCCTGATTTGTCCTGTTATACCATGTCTATTCCAAGCGCCATAATATGGAGAATTAAACGATATGTTTATAGTTTTCCCGAAAATACTCGTTATCAGTAAAGCAATTATAGACGATGAAAGAGCAGGTTTTAATAGACCAAAAGCTATACCCTTAGATATTAGATGAGATAATGGATTTCGCTGCATTATAGCTTCACCAGAGATATATGCTTCTCGGAAATCTTTTAGCAGCGCTGCTGTTGAATGAAGGTTTGTTGTGTTTTGCTTAAATTTTAGTGAATAAGCTAATATACCGCTACACATATTATCAATCCCCTTAAGGATACCTACAGTATTTAAAAATAGCTCATTTATTTTTATAAATAAGTTACTATTTTCCGGCATCTCTCGAAATCTTACGACCCTACCATTATTAAAATCCCTAAAGCTTTTTTCTTTTAATATCCTTTTCCCTAGATCAGAGAATTTTTTAAAACTTTTATAATCAAGAAAGTTTTCTGCCTGGGTTCTTAAACTAGAGTTTGACTGACAAATAAAAGCCCACAGCTTTTCATTTTCAGAAACCTGATCTAAATAAAGCTGATCTAAAAAGCTTTCTTCATATAGCGATGTATTTATATCCACTAAAGTATTTCCTATAACTTCAAAGAGTTTCAAAATAGCTCTCTTATGATAGGTATTAGGAATCAAATAATATGCTAGCAACCTCTCCATGTCATAAAAATCAACTACGGAGACATTGTTTACTTCTAAATATTTTGGATCTATTATAGAGGCATAATGAAACACTGCTAATGCTATGAAAGAGTAGTGAGTTGTTATAAAACATCTTCTACATTTCTTTTGGCTTATGTGTTTTAACCTGCTCCCGAAACCTATAAAAAGCTTTTTGAGGTCTTCATCACTCTCCCTATTTAAAACAGCCTTTATTCGATTAGCTTTTTCAAGCTCTATAGTTGTTATCCGGTTTATCTGGACCCCTTGACCTTTAACATGCATCATGAAATTACCAATAACTAAATTGGTGAAATTTTTATTATTTTGAATTTCATATAAGCCAGTAAATGAATCAATGCCCTTTAAAAAAGCTCTTTTTACAGCTTCTATAGATATCAGCTTTATCATTTCTCCCCTCCAAAAAATCAGCTGTTTTATTTGAAAACTTTCTCCTTATATTTGTTAGCGTTTTTAGAAACTTTTATTTTCGAATAAGAAATAGTTCTACTTGTTAATAAATAATTAGATAAACCTACTAAAATATGAACAAATACTATACCTAACCCAAGATATGCTAAGTATTCATGCATATTCTTTAACTGTATAACTTGTTCTTTTGGCATAGTGTCGAGAATACTTGGCAATCCAAATGGTATCGTATATGTACCTTTTGCACTTATTATACACCAACCTAAAATAGGCATAATTATTAACCAAGAATATAAAAACCCATGAACTACTTTGGCCGAAAAATCACGCAAAAAACTATAATCTGGTCTCTGAAATATAGCAAACTGCTTTAAAATAATCCTACAAATGGTTAAAAATAAAATACTAAAACCTATATATAAGTGCGAGCTTTTCATAAAATTGTAAAAAACTGTGTTTTTACCAAAAGTGCTTCTAAACTCTATAGATATAAATACTAAGATTAACAAAACGACCGTAAACCAGTGAAGGGCCATAATAATTTTTTTAACTTGATCTCTTTTTAGCATACTTTGAAAAAAAATATAATATCTTAATTCTAAATTATAAGCCAACAGAGACTTTTAGGAAAATATTTTATAGCTAAAAACTACCAAAAGAATGATATAGTATCGTATAGATGATCCCTGTAACAAAGATACACGCAGGGATGGTTAGTAGCCATGCGGTTGCTAGCTTTTTAACAACTCTCCAATTAACTCCTGAATCAGCAAAGCCAGCACCCATGATTGAACCTGATGCAACTTGAGTAGTACTAACTGGTAAGCCTATATGAGAAGCACCTAAAACTAATAATCCTGAACTTAACTCAGCTGAAACAGCATTTGTAGGCTCAAGTTTCGAAAGTTTTGTACTTAAGGTTTTTATGATTTTTTTACCACCAGAAAGAGTCCCCAAACCCATAGCTGCACCACAAACTATTATAACCCAATCTGGAACTACAGTACTCTGTACTAAACCGGCACTTAATAATGCTAAGGTTATAATTGACATAGTTTTTTGAGCATCATTTGAACCATGCGAAAAGGATAATAAACTAGTTGATACTACTTGTAACTCCCTAATGTATTTATTAGTAAGTCTTACATTTTTTACTTGCGTAAAAATGTTTAACAGCACTATACAAACAATTAAAGCTACGAAAAAAGCCAAAATAGGTGAGCTAATCATTGGTACAAGAACCTTATTAACTACTGTAATGTAATTGACGTCTTTATAGCTAGCTCCTACTATAACAGCTCCCACTAAAGAGCCTATTAAAGCGTGGGATGAGCTTGATGGTATACCAAAATACCATGTAAAAAAATTCCAGCTTATAGCTCCTAATAGCGCAGATACAAGAACTATGTCCGAAACTACACTTGTATCTACAAGGCCTTTTGAGATAGTAGCTGCCACAGCTGTACCAAAAAATGCTCCTAAAAAATTAAAAAAAGCAGCTAGACCTATAGCTTGATACGGTGTTAAAGATTTAGTAGCTATTGGCGTAGCAACAACATTTGCTGCATCGTGAAAACCATTTGTAAACTCAAAAAATAAAGCCACGCAAATGATTATTATTAACATTGAGGTAACCATTATGACAAGATCCTATTTAAACTTCTTTCACATATATTCTCATTATTGATTCTGCAACAGCTGTACAAGTTGAAATAGCATTCTCTATGGTTTTGTAGATATCTTTAACCTTCATTATAAAAATAATATCACCCTCTTCAAAATGAGAGAATTTCTTAAGAGCATAGCCTAAATCCTCTAAAACATTCTCATCTAAAACAGTTATTCTTGTATAAAGTGATTTAAGAGTTTTATAATCGCCTTTACTAAAAGCTTTCATCATACCATCTAGAACTTTTGTCATTTTTCTAAGAGTTTCAACACAGTTTGATAAATATAGGTTAACGTTGCCTCTTTCCTCTTCCATTAGGATTTGCATATAGCGATAAGCTCTTACGATTCGCTTATTTAGCTTTGAAAGTAAAGTTATAATATTATGTAATTCGACTCTATCTATAGGTGTTACAAAATATCTGGCTAACTCATGATCAATTTTATTAGCCAACTCAACTGTGACAGTTCTAGTTAATCTTAACTCTTCTGCAAGTTCAGATATGGTTAGATTATCTTTTTCTTTCATTATCTGATCTAAAATCCTTGCTGACTCCTCTACACTCTCTGTAGCCTGTATCAATAGGTCAAAAAATATCTTATCTTGACTTGGAATTAAGGTTTTTACTAGTTTTCGCAACATTATAAATGGTTCCTCTAATTTAGAGTTAGTTACGATGAGAAGTTTATAACAAAAAAATAGATAAAAACACTCTTAATTTACGAAAAAAGATTTTTTGTAAAAAGAGTATTAAACTTAGAATTTAATTCTATTGCTTCATCGAAACTAACAAGCTTAAATCTTAAATGGGCTTTTGGTACAAACTGAGCAAGTTTGTTTATATCTGGCTCAACGACTGTAGCCACTCTTGGATAACCACCTACAGTTTGTCTATGGCGCATCAAAACTATCGGTCCGCCTGGAGAGAGCTGTATTGTACCATCAACTACAGGTTGTGAGATCATTTCTACTTTCTTAATAGACAAAGCATTACCATCTAGAGAGATTCCCATTTGACTTGAGTTTGGTGATATTGTCCAAACTTGCTCAAAAAAACCATTATCTTCTAGAATACCAAACTCTGGACCCTTAATTACTCGGATATAGTTATTTTTATAGTTTGAATCTATAAACTGCTCAATTTCTTTTGACCTTTTCTTACCAATATCTACAATTTGGTTGGAAGTTTGAGCTATAGCAAACATTAAAGTACGAAAACCAGTCTTAATACCACTGAATTCTAGAGTATCTCCTTTTTTTAAAAACTGTATTTGGTTGTATACTACTTGTTTGCCTCCCATAGAAGTATTTTCGTAAGTTGCTCCACACAATATAAAAAGCATATCTTCTTCGGCTGTTATTTTCGCAGGATAAATCATCTCTATAGCTTGAAAATCTAAAGGTTGATTAAATAACTGATAAGCAACTCTAAAACTTAATTGATCTTGGGCACCACCAAGAGATATACCTTTATCTTGAAATCCATATAGCCTTTCATAAACAGGGAACGATAACCCTCCTTTCACGGAAAATATTTTTGTTTGCATACTTAGCCTTTATGATTATATATTTCTTTTACAAGCGCTAGTGCTATTTTACTATCAGAATGGACACAAATCGTCTCGGAATTAAATGTAACTTTTTTACCAGCTATCCTTATAAAACCTTCTTTTAAATCCATATATTGAGACAGTGCCTTGCTTAAATCATGAATTTCTGCATTTGGCATACCCCTGGGAATAAGCATAGGATTATTATTTTTATCTAACATATACCCCCTTTCTGCAAAACTTTCTTTAAGTACCTTTATACCATTTTGTTCTGCGTATTTTCGTAATATACCAACAGGACTAACTAAAAGCTCTTCTATATCGCTATCTAAGCACCATGTTACAAAAAAATTAGCTAACTTATCATCAACGTTTAATTGATTATATAATGCCCCATGTGGCTTAATAGCTTTTATATTACCATCAAAAAGAGCTAGCTGCTGATCAAAAGACTTTTGTAAAGTGGTATTATCAATACTAATAACTTTTCTACCAAAGTTTTGTTTGTCTGGGTAAGATATATGAGCAGTTATTTTAACGTTATTCTCATTACAAAGCTTTGTATAATACTCAACGCTTTGCTTATCGCCAGCATGTCCAGAGCAAGCTATATTTGCAATATCAATATAATTGACTAACTCATCATCTGTTGGATGAGCTACTCCTCTTTCTCCTAAATCACAGTTAACTGAAAACATGACTAAATTTCCCTAAAAATTACTTTATCTGCTGGGCTAAAACTAGAAAAATCTCTAAAAGCTGTTTTACCAATAATATTCCAACCACTAGGAGTATCTGTTGTAAATATAGTAGTCTGCGAGCCACCTATCCCAACAGAGCCAACTTCTATTTTATTTCTTGGCGTAGCCAGCCTAGGTAAACTTAGACTAGTATCTAGTCCCAATAAATAAGGTAAGTACGGTTTAAACCCAAGCATTGCTATATGATATTCTGATGCTGTGTGTCTTTTTATTATTTCCGGCACACTTAAACCTAGTTTTTGTGAAGCAGATTCTAAATCTACACCACTATACTCAACATCAATATAATGTGTTTTAAATTCTATATAGCTACTATAATCAGCTGATTCTATTCTTCCAAGGATTTTGTTTTGTAAGGATAAAAAATCATTAGTATAAAGAAAATGAAAAGCTATTGAGTTATATGCCGGTACAATGTCATGAATCTTTAAATCGTTACAAAATGACTTATCTTCTGAAATAGATTTATAAATTCTAAGGATCTTAAGATTATCATCTATAGAAAGTCGATCACTTAGGTTATAAACAAAGCAGCTTTCACTTAAAAAATAGTAACCCATAAATAACTTGCAGCAAGTGTACCTTTATATACTATTTTACAGCTTAGTTTTATTTTGAGGTACTTTTTTGCAGATCTCTGGTTCTAATGTATATAAAGTTATCAAGCCAACTATAGCACTTAAACATATAACACCAACAGCTGCATAATCAGAGAACTTACCTGCTAAGTAAAAGCATACAAATGGCAATAAGCCTCCATATACCCCAAACCCTATATTATAGGCCAGAGCAAAGCCTGTATAGCGCACATTTTTTGGAAAACAGTCTGTAAATATTACCATAATATTGCCATAAAAAATCCCAAAGATTACTCCCATGACTATAAAGAAAAATACCAATAGCTCACTATTTGCCTTGTATAGCGCATACATTGGCAAAGGTAAAATAAGCATCAAAACTAATCCTGCTGTAATTATGGCTTTTGTAGCAAAAAACTTTGTCAGCCTAGCAGCCAAAGCACAAGATCCTATAAACACAGCTAAGCTTATAGTAGTTAGTAAAGCTACATTAGTGTGAGTTTGACCAAGTACTTCCTTAATAATATTAGGCAATATAGTAATCTGAAAGTATGCTACAACTGCTCCAGGAAAACATAATAGTATCATATACAAAATACTAGCTTTATACTCTAAAAATAATAATGTTAGCTTAACCTGAGTTTTTGGTGCACTTTTTTCCTCTTTCGCACCACTATGTTTAATAAAGAATGACAAAATCACTAAAAGAATTGCTACAGCAAATAAGATTCTCCAGCCTCCATTTGCCATAAGTTCATCTGGTATAAAATAACTAATAACCTGAAAACTAACTATAGCAAGTAATATTCCACCAAAGGCGCTTGCTATCACATTTGCTGAGGCTTTAGCTTTACCCAAGGCTGTAGTTTCACCTTCTATAAGAATAACAACAGAACCACTATATTGCCCCCCAATTGCTATACCTTGTAATATTCTAAAAACCACTAATAATAAAGGAGCTAAGATTCCTATCATAGTATATGGTGGTAACAAAGCCATACCTACTGTAGGAACTCCCATAAAAAATGCTGCCCAAGCAAGAGCTGAGATACGTGATTTTTTATCTCCTATGTAGCCAAAAATAATTCCCCCAAGTGGTCTAGCAAGAAAACCTACAGCAAAAGCACCAAAAGCAAATAAAAAGTTGGTGAAAGAGTTATTAAATGGAAAAAATGCAGCGCCTATATATCCTGCACAAAATGAATACACAGTAAATTCATACCACTCTGCTGAACTTGCAAGAAGGACTAGTAGTTTTTTCATAAAAATCTGAAAGTAAAACCTGTATATTATTTTATTAAATTATAAAAAAACAAAAAAATATAGCTTTTTAATGGAAATTCTGTAAGAAAAATACCTAAAACTTAAACCAAAATGAGAAAAATAAGACAAAAACTACTTTAATCTAACCACTAAAACATCAACATCTGCTTCATGCAGTATTCCATTAGCCGTAGAACCTAAAAAGAACCTACCAATGGCGCTTCTTCTATGGCTTCCCACCACAATTAGATCATTTCCTTGCTCTTTAGCTTTTTCTAAAATACTATTAGAAACTCCCCCAATTAACACAGATTTTTCTCCATTAATATCATTTTCTTTGGAAAATTCCTTTATAGCATTTTCTACCTTTGCTGTTTCATAAGTCATTAGAGATATACTGTCATTTGGTATAACAAAAGCTGTATCTACTCTTGCATTATAGAGCTTAGCTATTTCATTAGCTTTTGCCGCTACCGCACATGAATCACTTTCTAAATCTGTAGGCACCAATACCTTTTTGTAGTCTACAATCGCTGTTTGCTTATCTTTACCAACTCGTATTGTTAAAACATCACATTTTGCCTTATGTAATACAGCATTAGCAACCGAGCCTAACAATAAGTTAATACCATGAGTAGCATGTGAGCCCAAAACAATTAGATCGCATTCATTTTCCTCAGCATATGCAACTATTTCAGAAGCTGGATTACCTACTAAGATTTCATGCTTAACATCAAACCCTGAAATTTTAGCCACTATTTTTGCTAACGCTTCTTTTGCATCTCTTTCTATAGAGTGCTGGAAATCAACTATAGAAGGTGCAAAAGGTGCCACACAATCAACTACAGAAATAACCTGAAGCTGTTTGATGTTGTTTTTCTTAGCAAAGTTAACTGCAGAATCAATAACAACATTTGCTTTCTCATAAACATTAATTGCTAACAGTATTTTTTTATATGCCATAGTAGCTCTCCTAATTTGGACTTCTTTGAACTTCAATTATAGCAAACAATAACTATGAAGAAAAACTTTTATAACTGATTAAATGTTTTACTGGTTAGGACATTAATGCTTCGAAAAGTAAGTCACCGTACTTACAATAAGTATAATATTAATAAAAAACAAAAGTAGAAGTTTTGGGTAAGTAAGGTTCTTACTAAATAGGTTATAGTTAAAGAATATTTGTTTTGCATAAAAGTCGTAACAGCTACATTTTAAAATTATTTTATAGCATAATAGGTAGCTAAGTTATAACATTAAGAAAAATTGTTTATTAAAAAGTATGTACATAAAAAATATTAGGAACTTCTCAATAATTGCTCACATTGATCATGGTAAATCAACTCTTTCAGATAGGTTTATCCAAGTTTGTAACGGCTTGACTGAACGTGAAATGAAAGAGCAAGTTTTAGACTCTATGGATATTGAAAGAGAACGAGGAATCACAATTAAAGCTCAATCTGTCACTTTAGATTATACAGCTAAGGATGGTCAAACCTACCAGCTTAATTTTATTGATACACCAGGACATGTTGATTTTTCATATGAAGTTTCTCGTTCATTAGCAGCATGTGAAGGAGCTCTTTTAGTTGTAGATGCTGCTCAGGGAGTAGAAGCGCAAACTGTAGCAAATTGCTATACAGCGATAGAGCAAGATCTAGAGGTTATCCCTATATTAAACAAAATTGATCTACCATCTGCAGATCCAGAAAAAGTTGCAGAAGAAATAGAAGAAATTATTGGAATAGATGCAACAGGTGCTACTACATGTAGCGCGAAGACAGGTTTAGGTGTAGAAGACGTTTTAGAAACTATTGTTGCAAAGGTTCCAGCTCCAGCTGGTAATCCAGATGATAAGTTACAAGCTTTGATTATAGATTCCTGGTTTGATAACTATCTTGGGGTAGTATCTTTAGTTAGGATCAAAAATGGTACTTTGAAGGTAGGTGAAAAAATCAAAGTAATGTCCACGGGCAACTCTTATCAAGTTGATAAGGTAGGTGTATTTACTCCTAAAATGAAAGACCTTGATCACTTAAAAGCAGGTGAGGTTGGTTTTATCGTAGCTGGGATAAAAGATATCCACGGAGCTCCGGTTGGTGATACTCTTACACATACTCATAATCCTACTGAAAAAGCCGTACCTGGTTTTAAAAAGGTTCAACCACAAGTCTATGCTGGAATGTTTACAATAAGCTCAGATGACTACCCTGACTTTAGAGAAGCTCTAGAAAAACTAAGTCTTAACGACGCTTCATTATTTTTTGAGCCAGAGGTTTCTCAAGCATTAGGTTTTGGGTTTAGATGTGGTTTCTTGGGTATGTTGCATATGGAAATTATCCAAGAAAGATTAGAGAGGGAATATAACCTTGATTTAATAACTTCAGCACCAACAGTTGTTTATAAAGCAATAAAAAAAGATGGTGAAACAGTTGAGGTTGATAACCCTGCTAAATTACCTGACCCGGGAGCTATACAAGAAATCCAAGAGCCTATAGTTAGAGCAAATATACTTGTACCAAAAGACTATGTCGGTAGTGTAATTACTCTTTGTATAGAGAAAAGAGGTATACAGGTAGATATGAATTATGTAGGTAGTCAGGTTTCTATAGTTTATGATTTACCAATGATAGAAGTTGTATCGGACTTTTTTGATACTCTAAAATCAGTAACCAAAGGTTATGGTTCACTAGATTATGAATTAATCCGTTATGAGCCTGCAGATATGGTTTGCCTAGATGTATTGATAAATGGTGACAAGGTAGATGCACTAGCAAGCATTGTTCATAAAGAACAAGCTAAGTACAAAGGTAGAGAGCTAGTTGAAAGGTTAAAAGAACTTATTCCAAGACAAATGTTTGAAGTAGCTATTCAGGCCGCTATAGGTGGTACAATTGTTGCTAGAAGTACAGTTAAAGCTTTACGTAAAAATGTATTAGCTAAATGCTATGGTGGTGACGTTTCACGTAAGAAAAAGCTTTTAGAAAAGCAAAAAGAGGGTAAAAAAAGAATGAAAAATATTGGTTCAGTTGAAATCCCTCAGGAAGCTTTTTTATCTGTGCTTAAAAAGTAATATAGGATAAAAATATGTCCAAAAAAGTAATAGTAGGTATTTCAGGAGGAGTTGATTCTTCGGTATCAGCTTTGTTGTTAAAACAACAAGGCTATGATGTTACTGGTGTTTTTATGAAAAACTGGGAGGAGGATGACACTGATGAGTTTTGTTCTGCTGAACAAGATATAAAAGATGCTCAAGCAGTATGTGACTCTATAGGGATACCTTTTAAAAAAATAAATTTTGCAGCTGAATATTGGGATAATGTTTTTGAGCATTTTTTAACTGAATATAAAGCTGGGAGAACACCTAATCCAGATATTTTGTGTAATAAAGAAATTAAGTTTAAAGCCTTTCTAAACTACGTTCATCTTTTAGGAGGTGAGTATATTGCAACAGGACATTATGCTAGAACTAGAGTTGCCAAAGATGGTTCTGTACAATTAGTAAAAGGCTTGGATGATAACAAAGATCAGACTTATTTTCTATACACACTAGGACAAGAGCAATTAAAACAAACACTATTTCCAATAGGTAATACACCAAAAGAAAAGGTTCGCCAAATAGCAAAAGAAAACAAGCTTGTTACTTTTGATAAAAAAGATAGTACAGGCATTTGTTTTATTGGTGAACGTAAGTTTAAAGATTTTTTATCTAAGTACTTACCTGCCCAAAAAGGCGAAATTCATGACGAAAATGGGATTAATATTGGTGAACATGATGGACTTATGTATTATACAATTGGACAACGACAAGGGCTAGGCATAGGCGGGGTAAAAAATCGCCCTGAGATACCTTGGTTTGCAGCAGCGAAAGATCTAGAAAATAATGTTTTAATAGTTGTACAAGGTCATAATCACCCAATGCTTTTTAAAAGTAAACTGCATGCTATAGATTTAAGTTGGATAGTTGGTATGCCCCCATCAAATAATTTTAAATGTAGCGCAAAAGTTAGATACAGACAAAAAGATCAATCTTGTGAAGTTATAGTAAATTCTGATGGCACTGTAGAGGTGCATTTTGGTCAGCCACAAAGGGCTATAACGCCAGGTCAATCTGTAGTTTTTTATGATGATGATATCTGTTTAGGTGGTGGAATAATAACCTGAAATGATATTTCAACATTAGACTTAGAATTAGAACTAGTTATTAGTTGGATTGACAACACTACTACCACTGCCAGTCATATTTGTTACTAAATTATTGTCATTATTTAAGCTAGCTACCATTTGAGTAATTTCTGTATCTATAGAGCTACTTTGTTGGCTATCATTTGTCTCTTCATCAACGATCTTTTTTAGATAACTATCAACCTCTTTAGTTACTTTTTTCTGACTTTTATGAACATCTTTTTGTGCATATTGAGCTTCGTGTACGGCATCCATAGTCATATGAGTGTATAGGTATGCAGGGTCTATAACAAAAGGCCTTAAGTTTGCGTTGTATTTCTTCACTACACCAGGAAAATCAACAGTGTAAGCGACTTTGATTTGTTTTTTACCTTCAGAATTAGTTACTACCATAGCAACTAGATTTGCAGCTATTTTGAAATCTCCTCTAACCAGATGATACTGCTGTTGTCTATCCATCATTATTTGTCTAACAGGAGTTGCATACACCTCACCTATTTTTATAGGCTTATTGATGGTCGTAATTCCAGCTTTCTCAAGTTCAGAAATAGCATAATTGCCACCGTAATTATCTTTTTCTAGGAGTATATTCATTTTGATCATCTTAGCCAAGACATCATTTCTAAAAGATTTGGTCTGCTTTAAACTAAAAGCTAGACAAGTGCCTGTATCATCTTTTTGGAAACATCCATTTCTTTTATCTATTAGAATAAATAACTTTTGAGTTTTATCATAATATAATTGGTAGCTAGGAGTATCATCGCCGTGACCAAGGTAAACAAACTGGTCATTAGTCAACATATTACAGGAGCTGAGCAAAACGATTAGTAATACTAAAGCGATTTTTTTAAATAAGTTATGTATATACATGTGTAATCCCAATTTTATATATCTTTAAACACAATTTTTGCTTAGAAGCGCTGAAAAGTAAAGCTTTGACTATGAAAAAATTAATAAAATCCTACAGTCTAGCATTCTCTTGCATTAATTTCTTATATTTTTTTTCTATCATTTGCCTTTTAAGTGGCCCTAAATGGTCAAAAAAAGTTATCCCATTAAGATGGTCTATCTCATGTTGTACACAACGAGCTAAAAAACCTTCCTTTATAATCACCATGTCTTGACCAAATTCGTTTAAAGCTTGAATCTTGACTGTATTAGCCCTTTTGACTTTTGCTGAAACGCCTGGAAATGATAAACACCCCTCTTCATCTATAATTTCGCCATCTTTTTCAATAATTTGAGGATTAATTACAGCAATAACATTAGGCTCAGGACTTTCTAAGTCATCAACCATAATAAAAAACCTCTTTTTTATGCCTACTTGAATTGCTGCAAGCCCAACACCGCCAGCTTGTGTCATAAGTTGACGCATTTCACTAAACGTAGCTCGCAACTCATCGTTTATCTCATCTTTTGAGACTTCTTTTGCAATCTCTTTTAATACCGGGTGTGGGTATTTTAAAATCTGTAGAGACACTATTAAGCTCCTTGAATTTGTATATCCTTTTTCATCTTTGCCATAGTAATAGCTGCTTGTACGCAATACTTTCCTTTATGACCTTTTTTTCCGCCCACTCTATCTAAAGCTTGGTCTTTATTGTGGGTAGTTAATACACCAAAGATTACTGGTAAATTGTATTGATGCATAACTTTTTGTGTACCGTAGCTTACCTGTTCACATACGTAATCATAATGGTCTGTTTCACCACGAATGACACAACCAAGTAATATTATAACATCAAACTTGCCTGTTTCAGCAAGTAGTTTAGCAGCATATGGCAACTCAATAGCTCCTGGTACTTTGTGTATTTCAAGTTGATCATCTTTTAAACCTTGTGTGTGTGCCTCTTCTAGAGCACCTTCAAGCATTTTATCTGTTATTAATGCGTTAAACTCACTTACAACTATAGCTAATTTATTCATACTGATACCTATATACCCCTAATTGTGTGTTTCATTTTATTTTTTTTAGTTATAAGATAGTCTTTATTATGTGAATTTACAAAAGCCTCACATGCAACAGGCTCTGTCTCTATACCAACCATTCTCAGAGCATTAACTTTTTTTGGATTATTTGAGATTAATCTACATTTATCAATTTTATTGTACTTTAATACTTGAATAGCTAAATCATATTTTCTAGCATCCACAGGTAACCCTAGTGCTAAATTTGCCTCAATAGTATCCATATTATCATTAATTTGTAAATTATAGGCTTTAAGCTTATTAGTTAAACCAATACCCCGACCCTCTTGGTTAAGATATATAAGATACCCTCCTTCTTCATTAATCATTTGCATAGCTTTCTTAAGTTGAGCTTGGCAATCACAACGCAAAGAACCAAATAAATCTCCAGTTATACAAGAAGAGTGCATTCTTACTAAAGGTTTATCTCCTTGATATGGTTTGGACAATACAACTACTTCATCACTGTTAAATTTATCCTTATAAACAGATATTTCAAGCTCACCCACATCAACAAAGGGTATAGAAGAGCTAGCCGTTTTCTCAATGAAAATTTCTGTTGCTAAACGGTATTGATATAGTTCAGCAATAGTTAGTACAGGTAAACTATGCATTTGAGTAAAATTTTCAATGTCTTTAGCTTTCATCATTGAGCCATCTTTATTCATAAGCTCGCATAGAACACCAGTGCTGTTAAAACCACTAAGTTTCATTAAATCAACGGTTGCTTCTGTGTGACCATTGCGCCCTAAAACACCTTTATCATTAGCAATTAGTGGGAATATATGTCCGGGACGAGCTAAGTCTTCTGCTTTAGCCTCAGGTGCTGAGGCAACTTGAATTGTGTGAGCTCTGTCCTTTGCTGAAACACCCGTAGTTACACCTTCTTTTGCTTCTATAGTCACTGTAAAAGGAGTACTAAAAGTACTATTATTCTGATCTGCTGCAACCATTGGAGTCAGATTTAACTTTTTAGCCTGCTTGGAGTCCATCGCTAAACAGATAATGCCACTTGTATGCTCTAACATAAAAGCAATATTTTGTTCAGTTGTCATTTGCCCTGGTAGTATAAGATCTCCCTCATTTTCACGATCGTAGTCATCAAGGACGACAACAGGTTTACCTGATTTAAGCGCTTGTATAGCTTTTGTTATATTATTTTTTACTTGTTCAAACATTTTTGAGCCCTTGTATATATTTATAGATATATTTACCTGTAGCATCAGCTTCAAGATTTATCTTAGAGTTTTTAGTATAGTTTTTTGCAATAGTGGTATCTATTGTGTGTGGTATAAGAGCTACAGTAAAACTTTCATCTAAAATATCCACAACAGTAATGCTCATACCATCTATAGCAACAAATCCTTTAGGAATTAGATACTTTAAAAGTTCCTTTGAAGCTGTTATTTCAATAATCCATGCTCCACCAACGTCTTTAATCTCTTTAATAGAGCCTTTTTCATCAACATGGCCCTGAACTATATGGCCTCCGACTAAGTCTCCATAGCGTATAGCAAGTTCAGTATTTACAGTATCTCCAATATTTAGTTCATTTAGGTTCGTTTTGCTTAGAGTCTCTGGGACAGCGTCAAAACTTGCTATAGTATGTTCTAAATTAAGGTCTGTGACCGTTAGACAGATCCCGTTTATAGCAACACTATCTCCTACACTACATTTACTACAGTTTTCAAAAGCAATATAAAAAGTTTTTATATTATCTCTGGCAGTTATTCTTTTTACAGTTCCTAATTGCTGAACTATTCCACTAAACATTTTAATCTTCCTTAATTTTTGAATTTATAAGTAAATCACATCCAAGTTGGCTAGTCTTATTAATAACTAGTTGTTTTTTAGGGTTATTATTAGCCACCAATACGGGTGATACGTATGTTACAAATTCATTAATTGCATCTATTTTGGCAAAACTTTCTATAAGTTTCATACCACCTTCTAAAAGTGCACTTGTTATGCCTATGTTAGCCATTTTTTTTAATAAACTATTTATACATACCTTGTCTTTTTGAGCTGGTAGTATCCAAAATTCGATACTTAAACTTTGTAATATTTGTTTTGCTGCATCTGTTATACCAGTGCATACAAAAATTGTTTTTGTATTAGTTTGGTCTAAGATTTTCCAGTTTGGGTCTATTTGTTGTATTTTAGTAAATATAACCACCTTGAGAGGGTGGTTGATCTCTTTAATATCTAAGCGAGTACTCAGTTTAGGGTTGTCTTCAAGCAGGGTATTTTTACCAATAATTATGGCATCACAAATGTTTCGTAATTGGTGTGTGTAGATAGCTGCCTTATCTGAGCTGATTTTTTTTGAATCATCAGCGTTAACAACAGTTTTACCATCTAAAGACATTGCCCACTTAGCAAATACATAAGGTTTTTTATATAGTTGGTAATAGAAAAATATTTTGTTTAATGCTTGTGCTTGTCTTTCTAAAACTCCTACTTTAACTTTAATTCTAGCTTTTTTTAACTGTTGGACACCTTTGCCAGCAACTTGAGGATTAGGATCAAGAGTTGCTATTATAACTTCTTTAACTTGAGCTTTTATCAAAGCATCTGTACAGGGTCCAGTTTTACCTGTATGGCAACATGGTTCTAGAGTAACATACACGATGGAATCTTTGATTTGTTTACCAGCTTGTTTAATAGCTAAACATTCGGCATGAGCTTGTCCAGCTTTAATATGCCAGCCTTCTGCGATTATTTTGCCGTTTTTAACGATTATGCAACCCACCATAGGATTTGGAGACACGGTAAGTCTACCTCTAGCAGCTAGAACCAAAGCTTGTTGCATATAATACTGATCGATATTTCTCATTAGCCACTTTGTCTTTTTATTAGCAAATAAGGGCAGAAAGATAAGCTAAGAATATAGCAATCCGCTAATTAAAACGTAACACCTGTCTTAATCAGAGTAAGTTTAGCTATAAAAATACTAATATTACTATCTTCTTTCATCCAGACTTTAACTGTCGGCTTTGGAATCTCACCAAATCTGCTAGACCCCTTATAACATTATAAGAGCGCTCGCGGGCTTCTTATGTAAAGTTACCGCCGGTAGGGAGTTTCACCCTGCCCTGAAGATTTGCTAATAATTATAGCATTAATGAATCAAATATCTAAGTGATAAAATAAGTGTGGTTTAAAGAATTTAGCTTATTCTTTATGTGCCAGTTGTAAAGGCATGCTAAAAGCATATTTTCTCACAATTTCGCCACCGATAAGGTGTTTTTGGATTATCTCTTCAAGCACTTCTGGCGTACATGAATGATACCAGATGTTATCAGGATGAACTACTGCTATAGGACCATTTTGACAAATTCTTAAACAGTAGGTTTTAGTTCTGTAAACATGTCCATTTTGGGTTAACTTTAGTTCTTTAAGCCTCTTTTTTAAAAAGTCCCAAGATTTTAATGACGTTTCCCCAGAACAGCATTTTTGTCTGTCTTGGTCACAACATAAGAATATATGTTTTTGGATATTCTCAAGTTCAAGGCTTTTTGCTTTTTCATCCAAAGATAAACCCATAACCGTGTCTCCAAAATAGGTTTTTTCTGATAATATATTTATGCCAATACTAAAATATTAACACTTGGAGTAAAAATGGAAAAGAATATTTCTAACGAGATGTTAGAAGAACTTGCAAAAACGTATATTAAAGATGTTAAAAGTAAGAGAAGATGGCGGCTATTTGTACGAAGCGTAATAGTTTTGTTAGGAATAATTATTATAGTGCCTAACTTGTTTTTTTCAACAAAGGAGCTAGGGCCTCATGTGGCATTGGTCAAAGTTGACGGTATAATAGCAGCTGACTCCCAAGCAAATGCTCAAAGAATAAACAAAAGTTTGGATAATGCTTATAAAAATAAGTTTACAAAAGCCATAATTGTAGAAATAAACAGTCCAGGAGGCTCACCGGTACAGTCTGATGAAATATACTCACATATGAAATATCTTCAAAAAAAATACCCTTCAATCCCAATGTATGCGGTGTGTACAGATGTATGTGCTAGCGGAGGATATTATATAGCAGTAGGAGCAAAAGAGATTTATGTCAATAAAATGACTATCACAGGTTCAATAGGGGTAATAGGAAGTAGTTTTGGTTTTACTGGTTTAATAGATAAACTAGGTATAGAACGAAGAATATATATATCTGGAAAAAATAAAAACTTCTTAGATCCATTTTCTCCACAAAAACCAAATCAAGTAGAGGATTATCAACAACTTTTAGATCAAAGCCACCAAGTATTTATAGATGCAGTTTTAAAATCAAGAGGAGATAGGTTAAAAGATAAATCTAATGAAACAACTTTCTCTGGGCAACCATTTAGTGGTATAGAAGCTAAAAAAATAGGTCTAGTAGATGGTTTTGCATCTATAGACCAATTAATGTACGAAAAACTACATGGCATGGAGATGATCGACTATACTCAACCTTTAGATTTCTTAACGAAAGTATCAAGCAAGTTAACTAATGGTGTTTATTATAAAGCATTGTTAGAGAATAGCTTTAGTTTGAAATAAAATATTTAAAACATTGAAACGTTGTTTAACCAGGATTATAATCGATAGACATAATGATTTAAGTTTCAAACTAAAAAACTAATAAGGAAAGATAGTTATGAAAAAAACAATTATTGGTGCAGCAATTGCAGGTAGTTTAATGTTCTCAGCTACTACAGCCATGGCTGGTGGGGTTGGTTTTGCTAATGTGCAAGATATCTTTGAAACATCTCCACTTGGTAAGGCAAAAGTTACCGCTGACGAGAAAAAATTAAAACCTCAAATGGATGAGCTTAAACAGAATATCACAGCTTTACAAGATAAAGTAAACTCTTACACAGAGGAGAAAGATCAAGTAGAGTTTGATGAAGCAAAAGGCGACACTAAAGATGCAGAAAGTGCAGATCAGCAAGAAAATGCTGATAAGCAACAAGCACAAGTTGATCTACAAAAAGCAATGAAAGAGTACCAAAATCTTATGGCTCAGGTCCAAAAAATGGCTTCTGATGACGCTGATGCTTTCAAAGATGCTCTAACTAAAGCTTCTGCAGAAGTTGCTAAAGATAAACAATTAGATGCAATCTTACCAGCAGAGATGAGTTTGTATAACGTTGATAGTATAGATGTGACTAAAGAAGTAATTGCAAAAATGCAATAAATTTTCTATTTTTCAGTTAGAATATAATTCTTTAAAACCTGTCATATACTCAGGGCAATATTATCTGATGATGTATGACTAAAGAATTATACTTTTTGCTATATTTTTTGTCTCCATTACCCTTTATCATCACTTAACATTATTTTATTTGTTATACCAAAAGCTATATCAACAAAAGGTTTTCTCCTTTAGCAGTAGAATTATATCCTAAGCTATTAGATAATAAACTTATCTAGAATGATTCTTAAGAAGAAATATGAGCATATCCTCAAATAAACAAGAAATTATCGGTGGCTTAATTCTTTTTACTGCGGCTATAGCAGCTATTGTAGTAAACAATACACCATTATCTTTGTATTACGGTATGCTTGAAACTGTAAATGCTAAAATAGGCATAGGTCATTTAATCATAGATAAAAACTTAATACACTGGGTAAATGATGGTCTAATGGCTATCTACTTCCTTTACGTTGGCCTAGAAATAAAAAGAGAAGCTGTGGTTGGAGCTTTATCAAAACCAACAAATGTAATTGTACCAGCAACAGCAGCTTTTTTAGGCTTACTAATCCCTTCTTTTATATATCTTCTTATAAACATAAATTACCCTAATTTTATAGCTGGCTGGGCCATTCCATCAGCGACAGATATAGCCTTTACACTTGGTATTCTGGCTTTGCTTGGCTCTAGAATATCATCTACCCTTAAATTACTAGTTGTAACTATCGCTATTTTTGATGATATTGCTGCAATTATTATTATCGCTATATTTTATACAACTAGTCTCTCTGTACCTTCATTACTTTTAGGGACAATGTTTATTGGGTTGATGTTTATTTGTAATCTTATATTCAAGGTTAAAAGAATTTCTTTATATGTTGTAATTGGGTTTTTTGCTTGGGCTTGTACTATTAAGTCAGGTGTACATGCTACTTTAGCAGGCTTTGCAACTGCAATGTGTATTCCTTTTGAAAATAAAAGAGATAAAGAATCTCCTATTAGGTTTATGGAAGAATCATTACAACCTTGGGTTGTGTATTTTATACTGCCAGTATTTGCTTTTGCTAATGCGGGTATTAATTTTTCTGGTTTTAATTTTTCAATGTTTTTTGAGCCTATAACTTTGGGTATTATTTTAGGCTTATTTATTGGTAAACAGTTAGGCATATTCACAGTGTTATTTATCTTTAAAAAAACTAGATTTTTTCCTATGTCTAAGAATTTATCAAATGCTCAACTATATGGAATAGGCTTAGTATGTGGTATAGGTTTCACAATGAGTTTATTTATAGGCACACTTGCTTTTGATAGCAATCGAACTTTAAACCTTGTCAAGCTAGGTGTATTAACTGGTTCTGTATTGTCTGGAATATTTGGGTATATTATATTAAGACTAGTTACCTACAAACCTAGTAAAAGCATTTCTAACTAAAATCAATTTATATTTTGAGCTATAATATAGTATTAAATATTTTTTAGTAACATGTTATATGCTTATAAAAAGCTCTTCTCAAGAGTTACGAAATAAATTCTGTTTAATGAGTTGGAACACTTTTAAAATAGATTATAAAAACCCTCAAGCATTCAGGTCTTACATAACTAATATACACTCTGAGCATAATGTAGATATTTTCTGCTTACAAGAGGCTGTACACCATGACGATACAGTATTTCCAATAGAAAATTTTAATATAAATTTTGCGTCAAATATTATCCTAAAAAACCATAATTATGGAGTGGCTACTGTAAGTCATTATCCTGTAGATAAAAATATTAAGATTCTCACTACACATCGCGAGTCTGTTATAAAAACACATAAAGCATCTTTAATAAGTCATATAAAAATTAACGATAAAAAAATAGTTGTGGTAAATATTCACGCTATAAATTTTAAAAGTAATAAGGTTTATGAGTATGAGTTTGAAAAAATAAAAGAGATTATTGATCCAGTAAAGTATAAAAACCCTATTATAATAGCAGGTGACTTTAATACTTGGAATAGAAAAAGAGTAAAGCTAATAAAAGATTTTTGTCGAGAATTCAAGTTTAGAATAGCTTTTTTAGATGAACCAGACCTAGTTAAATCTTTCCAAAAGAATCATCTAGATTTTATTCTCTATCGGGGTCTAAAACTAGATAAAGCTTGTGTTTTAGATTGTAAAAAGATATCTGATCATAACCCAATAGTTGCTGAGTTTATTCTAGAGTAGAAAAGTCTGTTGATTTAATAATAAATACCTATGGAATACTATACAATCCATCATCTTCGTAATTGACACGGGGCCTTTTAACTTAACCACCAAAAGACTTTGTTTTAGTGTTTATAATTTCATAACATTTATCTGTTAACTCTGATACATTATATGCTTTAGGGTCTATAGCAGGCTCAAAAGACATTCTAGCAATTCCAGGTTTTATAAAGTCACCTTTTTTACGACCAAAATAAATCCCGAAATTATGTGCTACTGGTATTATGGGAGTCTTGGTTACTGTTGCAAGTTTTATAGCTGAACGTTGAAACTTAGGGTACTCACCTACAGGGACTCTAGTACCTTCAGGGAAAATTATTATACTTAAACCTTTATTTTTTATCCTGTCTTTTCCCTCTTCAATAACTTTTTTCATAGATGAGATGCCCTTATCTCTATCTATCCCTATTGCTTCAGCAAACTCATTTGTTTTACCAAATATAGGTTTTTCTAATAATTCTTGCTTCATAACAAAACAACATTTTCTAACCAACCCATAAAAAACAAAAGTTTCAAGCATCGATTGGTGTTTTGAGATATATATACAAGGAGTATTAGGAATATTTTCCTTGCCATCAATCTTTACATATATCTGTAAAATAATTAAAACTCCTAGCCTATACAAACATGACCATAACCAACATACAAAAAGCCTAACTTTCAAAGAAAATCCTAGTACACCAACTGTATTCATCAAAATACAACAGAACATAAGTACTATATATGCATATACTTTAAAAATTTGCATCCTCATCACTAATAAAGGATAGAGTATTTTTTTCATATAATAACCCTTAGTTAACCATTAAATTCTTTTGTTTTTTCATTAATAATTTTATGGCAAAGGCTTGTTAGCTCTTTTGAATCATAATCATTAGGGTCTATTCTTTTACCAAAATCCATCCTAGCTATACCCGGTTTAATAACTTCTGACCAACTTTTTGGGAAAAACCTACCAAAATTATGTGCTACTGGTATTATAAAAACATTTGCATCAGATGCCAGTTTCATAGCTGAACGTTGAAATTCTGGATACTCTCCTACTTTAACTCTTGTGCCTTCAGGAAAAATAACAACATTTATTCCATTTGCTAAGCTTTCTTTACCTTCTGTAACAACCTTTTTTAAAGATTCTCTAGGCTTATCTCTGTCTATAGCTATACTTCCTAAATTTTTCATAGCGGAACCAAATATAGGAGCATCAAAAAGTTCTTTTTTCATTATAAAGTGACATTTACCAATAAGTCCATAAAACATAAATGTCTCAAGCATAGACTGGTGTTTTGAGACGTAAATGCAAGAATAATCTCTATCTATATTAGCTCTACCTGTAACTTTTATAAAAACTTGTAAAAATATTAACATTCCTATCCAATAAAGATATGTCCAAACATAACATACAGCCATTCTCCAAGATAAGGGTAACTTTAAAAAAGCGAAAATATTTATAAGAATACTGCAACCACCAATTACAGCAAAAGAGTAAAGCTGAAAAGCAGTCATTCTTGACCACATTAAAATATTCCAAATCTTTTTTAGAAAAGATTTCATCTACCTGTCTCCATAAATATAGATGTTAAATACATAAGCTATATAATATTAGCCTTCTTCCTTAAAATGAATGCTACGAATAAAGTCGATATATGCTGAACTTGTTTCAGTATCGTAACATGACAACATTTTTACAGGCTAGTTATATTAAACGATAATTACCCAAAATAATCAGTTTTCTTGAGTACTTATTATACACTTTTTTGTGGAATATTTTTTGATAAAATTGCTTCTAATATCAAATAACTACAATAACACCTAAGATAGAAAGAGGCCTTTATCGATAAATTTATCTCTCTAAATATTTTAATTTATCTGTTACCGATGCCCAATTATCAGCATCTTCGCAAGGCTCACATTTTTCTACTATATTTGGCCATAAATTTGCTAATTCTTTATTTAAATCTAGCATTTGCTCTTCTTTTTCACTAAGATCATCACTAGACTTGATTGCACTAACAGGACATTCTGGTTCACATAAAGCACAGTCAATACACTCATCTGGATTTATAACCAACATATTTGGTCCCTCATAGAAGCAATCTACTGGACAAACCTCAACACAATCACCATATTTACATTTTATGCAGCTTTCTGTTACTACAAACGGCATTTTTAAATCCTTTATTTTTTCTGCGTTTTAAAAGAAACCCCAAAATTATACCATAGAAAATAAAAAGGTAAATGTTCTATTACTACGAATTAAAACCACCTAATAGAATAAAAAGTTATTTAAAATTAGCAATTTTGATGATTTATGGTAGTATAAGCTCAACAAAAACAAGCCAAAAATATACTTAATATAGAATTATGAAAGCAGCGTTTAACCCAAAAAAACTTATATCTATAACTACTATTTCTGTAGCTATACTTTTTTTAGTTATATACTTTATATCTATTTTTAATGGTCATAACACTATATGTAATCCTTTTATTTCTGGATGCTCAGATATAACTCACGCGGGTTTTTATCCACTTGAATCGTACATGTTAAAAGCTATTTTAATACCTACAGCAACACTTATGGCTATTATTTTCTTTTTTATAAAAGAATGGCTAGTACAAATTAGTGATTATAATAAATCTGTTATTAAGCAAGGTAAATTTATGCTTTTCTTAGCAGCTATAGGCTGTGCGGGTTTAGTTATTGGTACATCTGTTATCGATGGGGATAATACTCCTTTGCAATTTCATATAAAGTGTGTGGCTATATTTTTTGTATCTATGACTATCTGCCAAGTATGGTATAGCATAGTTGAATATAGATATTCTCATAAGGTTAACAGAAATCCTATATTTATCAGATACTTTTGTTTAGCTATAACAGCAATCACCTCCATTGCTTCTATTTTTATGGCACCAACTTATGAAAATCAAAGTGTCGTTGAATGGTGGGGGGTGTATGCTTTGGTTTTGTGGTTTTGGACCTTTTCTATAAATAAAAAAGTAGTCTCTGCTTAATATTAAAAGGGATTAGCCTCAGAAACTAACTTTTTTCTAAAATGTATAACGTGAAATTCTGCTTTTGTTTAGAGTATCTACCAACTCTATCTATAGTTATACACTCTTGTTTACCTACCGTATAGCCGAGAGATTTAAGATAAGCATCATTATCTTTGGTATTACAGTCAGAAAGGACACCAAGTGAAACAGTATTCGTTGGAATTCTGGTATCTTCAAAGCTTCTATGTGCAGTCGCGATGTCTGAAATAAAAGGTGTAATGTATATAGAAAAATATCCTATAACATTTGTCAATGGCTGGTTTTCATTTTGTTGCCAAAATTCTTCTGCCTTTAGTGCTACATGGTTTGACAATGTTCTAGGATCTTTCATCGGTGTGAAATACCCGAACAAATTATATACTATAAAAATTAGAAGTTGGAAACAAAGAACTACATTCACTATTTTTATTAATGAAAACTTATTTATTTTTATATTTAATAAATAAAATATTGCTGGCAAAGTCAACGACATAATTGGAATTAACCAACCATATTCGATATGAACTTTATAAGTTTGTAAAGCAAAGAAAAATAATAAAGGATATATGCCATAGCAAACTAAAGGTTGTCTTAACCTTTTAAAAAAAGTTGTTTCGATGTTTTTTTCTATTCTGAATATACCTATTTTTAATAAAATCAAAATACATAATATTGGAACAGCAATAATACCAATTGTAGATAAGTTATTTAACTGTGCTAATAAAAAGTTGATTATAATATTATGATCTGTTGCACGTAATCCAGAGTATCTATTTAATGCGTAATTTATCAAAGCAAAGTTTGTATAAAATAACCACCAAATAAGTGGAATTAAGCTAACTATAAAAATCCAAAAAGAAATAAAAACTTTACTCAAATACTCTCTTTTGTAATTAAAAACTAGATAAAGTGCTAAACATAAAATAATTAACCCCATTTCTAGCTTAGCATATAACCCTAGTGCACATACCAAGCCAAGTGTAATCCAATAAATAACTTTATTGCTTCTCATGGCTAAAGTGAAATAATAGCAAGACATTACCCAAAATGGCAAAACTATAGAATTTTGACTATAGTCAACAAAATTTAAAGCTGTGTAAATACCTCCGCAGCTACTGAGTATAATGATAACAATAGACTCATTTTTTGACATAAAAAGCTTAGTTACTTTATAGGTGTAAAGTAGAGTCACTAACAAACAAATACTGCTAGCTAATAAATTTGCTACCATAGTAGAGGGTGGAAAAGGCAATACTAACTTTATAAAAAATGCCCCTAAGAATGGATGCTTATCAAAAGCTATTTGCAGATGTTTTGACCACGCTATATTTTCTGCGACATCTATAGGTAGTGCGTTTGCATCGTATATCAAAAGGCTTAGCCCAATCCAGATAAGCAGATAAAAGAAAAAATACGTAGTGATTATAACTTTATTTTGTGACAATAATTTTCTCATGGATGCTCGTAAAGTTTATATTTTTTAAGTGAAAAATAGAGTAAATTACAGGGTATACTAAAGTAAATCCTCAACAATCTCAACTGCTAAAGTTAAGTATAAGTAGAAAGGTAATATTTCTATCATAAAATATCAGTTCTAGGATTTAAAGTAGATAGAGTTTTATAAATTACTCTTAAGTAATTAGAAAATATTTTAAATACATGTTGCCCAGGATTATTTATAATAGTAAAAAATGGTGAAAAATTTGCTTAATATGATTAGCATTATTCAAAGAGTTAGTTCTGCTAGTGTTATAGTAGATGATACAACTATTGCTAAAATAGACCAAGGTATTTTAGCTTTGGTATGCATTGAAAAAGAAGACAATAGCAATAATTTTAACAAGATAGCTGATAAAATCCTAAAATACCGTATATTTGAGGATGAAGCTAACAAAATGAACTTATCACTACAAGATATTCGTGGAGGAATTATCCTAGTTCCACAGTTTACCTTAGCAGCTAATACTACTAAAGGTAATCGTCCTAGCTTTAGTGATGGTTGTCCTCTAGCTATTGCTAAGGACAAATTTGAAAACTTATTACAAATATTTAGAGATAAATACCCAAACACACAAGCAGGAGTATTCGGGGCTGATATGAAAGTTTCATTAATAAATGATGGTCCTGTAACTTTTAGTTTTAAGGTGTAAAAGATGCAGAAAAAAATTTGTATAATAGGCGGTAATGGTGAAATGGGACAGATGTCGCAATACATTTTTACAAAATTTTTACCAGAATATAAGCTTACTATTTTTGGTGAAGAGGATTGGGATAACCCTAAAAATAAGCTTGCTAACCAAGATATAGTTATACTATCTGTGCCTATATATTTAACAGAAAAAATCATTAAAAAAGTTATTCCATACCTTTCTCAAGGGACTATACTGACAGATTATACAAGTATAAAACAAGAGCCTTTGGATGCTATGTTAAAGTATTATGATGGACCTGTGGTTGGACTACATCCAATTTTTGGACCAACTATAAAACACCCAGATAAACAAGTAATTGTAGTTTGTGAGGGTAGGTATCAAGAGCAATATAAATATTTTATTGATGATTTGACCAAGATTGGTTTTTCTATCGAAAAAATGACCGCCAAAGATCATGATAAGGCTATGACTTTTATTCAAGGGATCGAACATTTTAGCGTGTATTGTTTAGGTATGTTTCTAAGACATAAGGGTATCGATATTCGAAAGATGCTGAAACTTGCAAGTCCTGTATATAAAATGGAGTTAAACATAGTCGGCAGGCTATTTAGCCAAGGACCTGGATTGTATGCTGATATTATTATGTCTGATGAAAGTAGACAAAAGGCTATCGCTGAGTTTGCTGAGTTTGTCGCTGAAAATTCAAAAGATATCATCAAAGGTGATAAGCAAGCTTTTATAGAAAATTTTAAAGCTGTAAAGCAATGGATGGGCAATTTTGCTGAACAAGCATATAAAGATAGTGATAGGTTGCTGCTTAAAAAAAATTAGAGACTTTTCAATTAACTGTGTAAACACTTACATGTGTGATTCATAGAGATAGTTTCAATAATAAGTGTTAAAATTAGCTTGTTATGGAAGCTGAAATCAAAGCCAGGTTAACCTGGGTCAAATTATACGAAGAAATTAAAGATGCAGGCTATATTTGTCGATGTTGCGGTATATCAAGACCGACCTTAAGAAAGTGGGTTAATAGATATAAAGAGCTCGGTGAAGCTGGTTTAAATAATCAAAGTAAGCGTCCAATAAACTCTCCCAATAGAAAAGTAGATGAAAGTATTAAACTTGAAATACTCGCTTTAAGAACTGGAGTTACGGACTTTTAAATTTAAGCAGTCATTTTGAGTATTTTTTTCATTTTTATAATTTCCCTATGACTCGCTTGATTGGCGGCGATTAACATTTTCCTTTTCAACGCATAGTGATTTTTATTTGAAGCAAGTTTTAGTTTTTCAAGTTCAATAAATGCACCTATAGATAAACCTATATGGTTAAGCTGAGTAGTAATTACAGATGTAGGTGATTTAGCAAGACTAGCGTTTTGTTTTATACTTCGATGATAAACTTCTATATTCCATCTTTTTTGATAGATATCTTCTATGTGGTTACTCTCTAGGTTTAGATCATTAGTAATTAAATAAATCTCACCTGTTGAATTGTCCCCGTTTTTGAAGACTTGGCGAGTAACCACAAGACTATATTTTATATCTTTTAAATAAATTTTCATAGCCTCATTTTCTAGCAATCCTAATTCATCTAACCTACAGTAGTTACCAGCAAGAGCATTAGCTTTACTCTTAGCAACTAAACGATTATTTGCTATACCTATTACATACGAGAGTTTATGTTTGTTAAAGAATTTCAAATTAGTTTTAGAAGCAAAATATCTATCAGCTACTATATAATCAAAACTAGAGAAATTCTTAATAATTTTCAATATCAGTTTTCTTGCCAGTTCATTAATTGTGTAGCGTGCTTTACGCTTTAAGCGCTCCATACCTGCTTTATCTTTTTCTACTACAAAGTTTTCCTTAGTTTGTACTTCAAAGCCTACAGGAATATTAGCATCTCCAACGTGGATTAAAGCACTAATAAGATTGATGCCTTTAACTGCTCTACCTACAGAATGATCATAAAACCAGTTTACTACCTCATTGACCATACTATCAGATTTAGGACTTATTGTATTGTCTATAGATAATATCTTTGGCTTATCTTTGTAGGCGTTTAAAATACTTTTACCTTTTAACCAGACATATTTACTTTCATAACTACCAACTTTTAACATCCGAGAAAAACTATCATGCTTTACTAGTTCATCTAACATACTTGAACACATTGTCGCACTTGCTTGGGAGTTTTGACATAATAAATATTCAGTATATAGATTGGCTAATTCACGTTGTTTCATTTTTAGAACATAACATAGTTGATGTAATTATAAATTAACACATAGAAAACTTTTTCGCTTTAACTTTTTCCCAAAAGTCCGTAACTCCAGTTAAGAAAGCGTAATCTTGGTGTTAGAAGAATACAAAGCCAACTACTTAGACAAAATAATCTTTCTTTATCATTAGCTACTATCCATAAGGTTTTAAAATCTGAAAGTATGCCAGATATTAGGAAGCTTAAAAGAAAAAAGAAATTTAAAAAATACAGTAGACCAATACCTGGAGATAGAGTACAAGTTGACACATGTAAAATAGCCCCTGGTATATACCAATATACCGCTGTAGACGATTGTTCTAGATGGAGAGTATTAAAGATTTATCCAAGGGCAACAGCAAAAAATACTTTGGACTTTATTGATATTATGTGTGAAGAATTTCCATTTGCTATTCAAAGAATTCAAACTGATAGAGGTAGAGAATTTTTTGCTATTGAAGTATAAAGGAAATTGATCTCATATGGTATTAAATTTAGACCAAATAAGCCTGGATCTCCTCATTTAAATGGTAAAGTGGAAAGATCTCAGAAAACCGATTTAGAAGAGTTTTATACACTAGCTGATCTATCAGAATTTAATGCTCTTCAAGACTCTTTAGCTGAATGGCAAATGTTTTATAACTGGCATAGACCTTATGGATCTCTTAAAAGATTATCTCCTACTGACATAGTTAGTAAGCTTAAAGATAAGACTCTTTTATGGGATGAAGTTAATGATTTATATGATCCTAAAAAAGAGCACATACAGGAGCCTGTTTATGCTGTGGAACTGGCTATGAGAAAGTTGAAACCATGTCTGTGAATCTCACAACTTACATGAGCCTTTCCATTTAACTGTGTAAATTCAGTTACATAAATCTCCGAATTCTATCCTCAAACTCAATAGCGAAATAAGGCATAGCCTCATTAGACTTCTTGCATAACCGATCTATATCTCGAAATTATAAATTCCAGCAATCAAATTAAACCTCAAACCAAATCTTCTTCTGTTTCTATAACGATCAGCAATAATTTTAAATCGCTTAACCATGCCAATGACATTCTCATTAAGAACACGTTGACTAGACAGTTCACAGTTTTTCTTTTTGTCTTCTTTGGTTAGTGGATTCTTCTTTGTTTTTTTCTTCGGCAATTCTTAATGCTGATGCAACTTATATATCCCTTGATAGCCCGTATCGGTGAGACTTTTAATCTCTGGGTGGATATGAACACCAGATTCTTTAAATAGTCTAAAGTCATGTCTCTTGCCATTGCAAAAATTGGTACAAATAATTTCCTTTTTCTTCCTATCCACGATAATTTGCGTCTTTAACGTATGTCGCTTCTTTTTGCCAGAATAAAAGCTTTTTTGTTTTTTTTAGGTCGTTCAATGGGTGTTTCTGTCGCATCTATCAGAACAACCTCATACTTAACATCACTTTTTAATAATGCCTTACGTCCAGGCAATGAGAATTGCCCATCTTTAATCAGAGTATCTTCAACCCAGCGTATATTACGATAACAAGTACTTTCACTTAGACCATAGCTGCGTGAAATATGAAAATATGTTCTATATTCGCGTAAATATTCCAGCGTCATAAGCAGCCTATCTTCTATAGACAATTTATTCGGCTTGCCTCCTTGTGCTTTTAGTTGGGATTGCGCTTCATTTAATATCTTTGTCATGACAGTAAAAGTAGTGCGTTTAACACCTGTAAGTATACGAAACCCTTCTGGTGACTCATCTTTAATCTGCTCAAATTTCACCAACATCATTCCTATAAAAATAAAAAGTTTAACCAATTCAGAAAGTTATGCAAGAGGTCTATTGAAACTATCTCTATGAATCACACACTTTTTCTAACTTTTTATAACATTCACCAGACTCTATAAGAGCTAAAATATTTTTAGTATTTTCTACTAAATTGTCTTTGTCAAAAAGTTTCATCGTTAAAGCAACATTAACTGCCACAGCATTATTTTGTGCTTGCGTGCCTTTACCTAACAATATTTGCTTTATAATTTGGGCATTTTCTGCTGGGGAGCCACCTTTAAGTTCTTTAATATCAAAAAGATCTATACCAAAATCACTTGGTTTTAGTATATATTCTTTTATATCATTTTTATCAACTTCAGCTACGTAAGTAACATCATGGATAGCTACTTCATCTAAACCACTTCCATGTACTACTATAGCTTTTTGTATATTCATTTGAGATAGAGTTTTTGCCATTGGCAAAATTAAATCTTTAGAATAAACCCCTATTAGAGCCTTTTTAGGGCGAGCAGGATTTATTAAAGGCCCTAAAATATTAAATATCGTTCTAGTTTTTAATATAGATCTAGCTTCTTTAACATATTTAAAACCATCATTATAAAAGGGAGCAAATAAAAAACCTAAGTTATTTTCTTCTATATTTTTTTTAGTTTTTTTAGGTGAAAGATTTATATCTACACCTAGCGTTTCCAACAAATCAAAAGAACCTGATTTACTAGAAACGCTTCTACTACCATGTTTTGCAACCTTAAAACCTGCTGTTGCAGCTACAATAGCAGCTGTAGTTGATATATTTATAGTATTAAAACCATCTCCACCTGTGCCTACTATATCTACGACATTATTATCCATTTCAGGAAATTTTTTAGCATTATCTATCAAAGCTTTTGCTGCTGCTGATATCTCTACTGGTGTTTCTTTTTTTAATTTAAGGGCGATTAAAATACTAGTTTGTAAAGCTACAGGGATTTCACCTTTTATAAAAAAATCAAATAACTGGTAGCTTTCTTCATACGTTAAGTCTTCTAAATTGTAAAGCTTATTTTTAATGCTATCTAAACTAATCATTTTGTACCCAATTTATAATATTTTTTAAAAGTTTTGTTCCTTGAGTTGTCATTATTGATTCTGGGTGAAATTGTAGACCACAAATTTTATTTTCATCATCGACTACAGCCATCACTAGATCATTTACTTCAGCTATAACTTTTAAATCTATAGGTACTTTAACAACTACTAGAGAATGATACCTTGCAACTGTAATAGGAGACTCTAAACCTTTAAAAATAATATGGTTACTGTGTTTAACTCTTGCTATTTTACCATGTACAATTTCATTAGCATGAGAAACAATGCCACCGTAAGCCTCAACAATAGCTTGATGTCCTAAACATATACCTATAACAGGTATTTTACCTTTTATCTGCGATATTAGAGGAATAATATTGCCAGCTTGACTAGGATTGCCTGGACCTGGAGATATAACAACTATAGGATTTTTTGTAGCAGTTATTTTTTCTAATAGAAACTCTAGTTCTAAATTATTCCTATAAACTTCTACTTGATTGCCTAAAGATTTAAATTCATCTACTAAATTATAAGAAAAAGAATCAAAATTATCTATAAATATAATATTAGCCATGTGCTTCTCCATGTACATTTTTAATAGCTGATATTACCGCTTGCGCTTTAGTCCTTGTTTCATCAGCTTCTGCTATTGGTATAGAATCTAAAACAACACCTGCTCCTGCTTGGATCTCAGCAACACCATTTTCAACGTAAGCAGAACGGATGACTATACAACTATCTAAATCACCATAACCATTTATGTACCCAACAGCTCCACCATAACTACCTCTTGTTTGCTGTTCAACTTCAGATATTAACTGCATAGCCTTTATTTTAGGTGCTCCAGTAAGGGTACCCATATTCATACATGCTTGGTAAGCATGTAAAGCATCCAAATCATCAGCTAATTGTCCAACAACTCTAGATACCAAATGCATTACATGGCTATATCTATCTACTTTCAATAAATCAGCTAAAAAACGTGTACCTGTCTTAGATATTCTAGCAATATCATTTCTTGCTAAATCGACTAACATCATATGCTCAGCATTTTCTTTAGTATCTAACCTAAGCTCTAACTCTATACGGTTATCTAAATCATGATTTATGCTGCCATCTGCATTTTTACCTCTAGGACGAGTACCGGCTATAGGATATATTTCTACTTGGTTAGTTTTAGTTTCATATTTTAAAGCACTTTCTGGAGACGCTCCAAATAATATAAAATCTTCATCTTGCATGTAAAACATATATGGACTAGGGTTTGTACGTTTAAGTTCTCTATAAACTTCTAAAGAATTTTGACATGGCAAATAAAAACTCCTCGATGGAACTACTTGAAATATATCGCCATTAACAATATGAGTTTTTAATTTATCTACCACATTACAAAATTCTCTGTCATTTATAGATATTTGTGGTTCTAAATCTTTTATTTTAGTTATTTGTGTTTGAAAATCATGATTAAGACTTTTCTTTATTTCTTCAAGACTTTTATCCAGTTGACTTTGTATTTTTTCATCAAAGCTATTTATCTGAATAAAAGTTTTCTTTTGCTGATGATCACTAACTAGAATAGTTTCTGCTAAATAAAAAACGTAGTCAGGACATTTGTTCTTTCTTTCTACTTTGCCTATATCTTCAAAATTTCCTACTAAATCATAAGCAAATAAACCAGCTAAAAATACACTATACTCATTAGTTATTTTAAAGCTATCCTTTATTAACCTTAAAGCATCAAATACAGAATTTTGCTTAAGTTTTTGATGCTCATCCAAATTAATAGATTTGTTTTTTTCAAAATTCAATATTAATTGATTTTCTGAAGTATAATTATGACTAATATTATTTTTTAGATTTTTAGCTATAGATTGTATTGCATATTCACCATTTTTTGACAAAGCTTTTATAACTACTTTATTGACTATACAAGATATTCTTAAAGCACTATCTATTACCAAAATGCTTTTTAATTTATCTTTAGTATTTATTTCTGCAGATTCTAATAAAATGTTATTTTTTTTACCAATACAACTATTAGCAAAACATTTATTTAAATCCTCTTGATAGTCGATACTGTAAATATGTGATGCTAAAAATTTTTCTGGCTCTTTAACTGACATTTATTCACCTACTTTTTAATATTTTCACTAAATATTTCTTTAACTCGTGTAGAGCAAACTTTTAAAGCATTAGAACATCTAGTGACCGTACAAATACTAATACCTATTTCTTTAGAAATTTCTCTTTGAGATTTAGATTTATTTATAAGCTCTTTAGTTAAAAGAACTCTCTTACTTAGCTGCTCTTTTTCTTCTTTTGTTAATAAAAAATCACAAATTATATTAATATCTTGTGGATCTGTATTTTCTGATAAAATATTAACTAGTTGTTGCCAGCCATCTTCAGTTATATTCATTACGTTAAAATTATTTATGTAATTTTGTAATGTTACACCATTACAAAATAAATAACAATAACTTTAAAAGACCGTGATTAAGCTAAATACCTCAAAGACAAATAAATTAAGGTTTAGTATTAAATATCAGAAGTAAAAAGGGGAAAAACTGAATTTAAAAACTAAACCTCAAGATAAAGATGGCGGAATGGACGGGACTCGAACCCGCGACCCCCTGCGTGACAGGCAGGTATTCTAACCAACTGAACTACCACTCCGTTATGGTGCCGACTGCCGGAATCGAACTGGCGACCTACTGATTACAAGTCAGTTGCTCTACCTATTGAGCTAAGTCGGCGACTATGAGTTAGTATTATAGCTTTTTTAAATTAACTGTCAACAAAGTTTTTATAATTTTTTCTAATTTAATGGAATAATATCATATTGATTGTAAATATGGCTACTTTCAGCTTTTAGGTGAATATTTTTACCTATTTCTAACTCCAACTCTCCAAGCCATATAGATTCTTCTTTTTGTATATAATCAATTATTTTTTCAGATGAAATTAATAAAAAGCCATTGTAATTAGGATAGTTTTTAGATTCAGATTTTACCTCTCTAAAAATATCATAACAAATTGTTTGTAGTGTTTTAGTACTACCTTTACCTTTACAACACTCACAAGGTTGACATAATGTCCTAGCTAGGCTTTCATGAACCCTTTTTCTGGTCATTTCAACTAAGCCTAGTTCCGATATGTCACTAACCTTTGTTTTTGCCTTATCAAGCTCTAATTCTTTCTTTAAAGCCTCTAAAACTTGGATTTTATGAGATTCATCCATCATATCTATAAAATCTATAATTATTATACCACCTAGATTTCTTAATCTAAGCTGTCTGGCTATTTCTTTTGTGGCTTCTAGATTTGTTTTAAAAATAGTTTCCTCAAGATTTTTAGAACCTATAAAACCACCTGTATTTATATCTATAGTTATCATAGCTTCAGTTTGCTCAATAACTAAATAACCACCAGATCTTAGATATACTGTTTTTTCTAGAGCTTTATTTATCTCAGAATCTATATCAAATTCTTCAAAAATATTGTGTTTTTGGTAAAGTTCTATTTTGTCTCTAAGACCAGGAATATATTTGTCCGCAAAGTGACAAATTTCTTTGTATGAATCAATATTATCAACTAATATTTTATTTAACTTATCATTAGCAAAAACATTTATAGTTTTAATTATTAAGCTAAAATCTTCATATACAACACCTGCTTTCATAATTGTACTAGAATTATCCAAAATATCTTGCCATAGGTTATTTAAAAATTTTATATCATTTTGTAAATCTTCAAAACTAGCTCCTTCAGCAGCTGTCCTTAATATATAACCTCGTGGATTTTCACTCATAGTTATTTTTTGTATTATTTGTATTAATCTTTGCTTTTCTTCTTGATTAGTTATTTTTAATGATACTCCTATATGATCTAAATCAGGTAAAAACACTAAAAATCTTGATGATACTGATAAATGAGAAGTAAGTTTAACCCCTTTATTACCTATACTCTCTTTGACTACTTGGACAAGTACTTCTTGACCCTCACGTAACCACTTATTGATATCTTCTTCGTTTAATTTGTTTAGCTTAACTTTTTCATCTTGTTCTTGATCTTCTTTTTCTAAAGGCAAAACTTCAGATAAATGTAAAAAACCTGCTTTTTCTAAACCTATATCAACAAAAGCAGCTTGCATTCCTGGTAAAACTCTTATTATTTTACCTTTGTAAATATTTCCTACTATTCTTTTTCTATCATCTCTTTCTATGAAAATTTCTTTTAAAATGTTATTTTCTTTGATAGCTATTCTTTGTTCATAATGGTTTATATTTAAAAATATTTCTGTATTTATAGACATTTCTTTAAAAGCTTTTTTTTATTAACATTTATTATATACAATTTTTTTTTATTTTCTTACAAGCTATTTTTTACTCTTACCTATTTATATAAAGTTATTTATTCTTTTTATATATTATTATTTATTATGCTAACAAAAATCTGTGGATACTTTTATGGAAACCTTTTAAATAAAGGGATTTATTAAAAGAATAAAAAAAGTATAAACATGTCAAAAGATACTAAAAAGAACCTGAATAAAAATGTGGATAAAAAACAAACTGTCTTACTAACAAATTTATCAACATATTTGTGAATAAGTTTAAAAACAATAAATTTAACAAACAATGAACAATTTAATTCACAAAATTATCCACAGACAGAAATAAACTTGTTTGCTAATTTTTTTTAGTTCGAATACAATCTAGAGCAATTTATTAAAAACATTTCGGGAAATACTAACCAAAATCTTTTTTTAATGGTTTTTGTTAATTTTTACACTT